>JAUWJC010000252.1 GCA_030607895.1 Pirellulales bacterium | reverse complement strand
CCCCCCCCCCGGCTAAACACGGTATTTCGTACCGTGAACGGTTACCTTGAAAGCAAGTTATTGAACACGGAACACCTCGGAATGGAAGAGACGATGATTTCGCTAATTGTCAGAAAGCATTTTTTGCGGTCCGTCGCGGTTTTGGTGCTGGTTCTTGTCGGTGGATGCCGTCCGGCGGAGGACGCACCTGGCAAGCCTCAACCCCGGCCGGAACCAGCCGTTTTGGAAGACCCGGAAACCCCGGCCCAACCGGAGAACCGGCCGGAAGAGCCGGTCGAGCCTGAAACGCAGCCCGAGACCGAACCTGAAGAGCCGGCCGCCGCCCAGACCGGCACGGACAGCCAAACGGCGGAAGCAAACGATGGGAAAAAGCCCGTCGACTTGGGACCGCCGCTGGTGGACGACCCGGGCAGCCTGAAGAAACTCGATCCCGCGTACCCGATCTGGGTCGATCCGAAGAACAAGCAGGTAGTGATGATCGGCCAGGTGTGCCAGCGCCGGACACCGCTGGAGATGTTCGCCTGCATCAATAACACCAAGGAGCACGAATCGGTGGTGGTTGTCAACACGAGGGCCTATCTGGCGCACGCCGGACTTCTGGCCGTGGGTGCCAAGGCTGGTAGGCCGGTGCGGTTCGATCCCAAGTACCTGCCCGCCACCGGAACCGAAATCGAGGTCACCGTCATCTGGAAGAACGACAAGGGCCGGATTCGCCGCGCCCGGGGACAGGACTGGGTCCGCAACGTCGAAACCAAAAAGGCGATGGAGTATCCTTGGGTGTTTGCCGGCAGCGGCTTCTGGAAGGACGAGACGACGGGCGAGAAGCACTACCAGGCCGATGGGGGCGACTTCATTTGTGTATCGAACTTCCCTAGCGCGATGCTCGACTTGCCGGTCAAGAGCAGCCAGGCCAACAGTGCCCTGTTGTTCGAGGCCTTCACCGAGCGAATCCCACCCCGCGGTACCCCGGTCACGATTCTGCTGAAGCCGAAAGCCGATCGGCCCTAAGCGCCGGCCATAAAGTCGCGCCAAGAAGCGCGACCACCGGTCGCGGCTTTATTACCCTTAGACCAGCAAGCGGTCGACGCTGTTAATCAACCGGTCCATGGCGAACGGCTTGCGGATGTAGTCGTCGACGCCCAGCATTTCTGCATACGCTTTGTGCCGGCTTCCCTCGTTGGCCGTAATCATGATTATTCGGATGGGCACCGGTCGGGTCCGCCGCAGCTTCTCCAATACCAAGAAACCGCTCCGCTTGGGCATCATCATGTCGAGGATTACCAGGTCGGGATCCTCGCGTTCGGCCATCGCCAGGCCCTGATTTCCGTCCCGGGCGACGACAATCACATATCCCTTCGCCTCCAAGGCAACCCGCATCGACTCGACGATCTCTTGGTCGTCGTCGACCAGGAGTATTCGTTTGGCCTTGTCAACGTCCTTTTCCTCGGTATTCTTTTCCTCGACCATGGTCCTTGTTCCTTGGGACTGTAAAACCGGCCGGCCAAAGCTTCCGACGATGCCGGCAGCGGTTTGCGTGACTACCTAAACGCGGCCCGCGGCCGCAACCACAATTCCGAGCCGACACGTCCCGGCTCAAACATACACGCACGGCGCGCGGAAATCATGACACAAAACTCCAAATCTATAGCATAAAGCAATTGGGGCGAGATATTCAAGGTTACTGTCGACAAGAATTACCAAATGAGTTGCCTGCATAGCACCACGGAGGGGCAGGCCAATCGGGGCTTCAACCGGACACAATTCCCCCTTCGCGAAGCGATATGGTCCGCTGGGCACGCTCGGCCGCCGCCTCTTGGTGCGTGACCAGAAGTACCGTCCCGCCCTGGCAATGAAAATCGGCCAGTAAATCGAGCACGGCCGATGCGCTATCCGGATCGAGGTTTCCGGTCGGTTCGTCGGCCAGGATAAGCCGCGGCTGGTTGACCAGAGCCCGGGCGACTGCCACTCGCTGCCGCTCGCCGGTGCTGAGTTCGGCCGGTCGGTGTCGGAGCCGGGGCCCCAGTTGGAACCGTTCGAGCAGTTCGCGGCCACGGCGTTTGGCGGCGGCCTCCCGGCCGGAAACCGCGGCTGCAACAACATTCTCCAATACCGTCAAATATGGCAGCAAGTGGAACATCTGAAAGACGAAGCCGATCTTTTCCGCCCGAAGCCGTGCCCGGGCAGCCCCCGACATGGCCAATACATTTTCGCCCGCCACGCCGACGCGCCCCGAACTGGGCGTCGCCATGGCCCCGGTGATCATCAGCAAGGTCGACTTGCCGCACCCGCTCGGACCGCGGACAGCCACGAACTCACCCGGCGCCACGTCCAAGGTAACTCCCGAAAGTGCATGGACCGGTCCGTCGGTTGTGGCGTACGTCTTGGTTACATTTTCAAGGTGAATCATTGGAGTCGCCGCAGAATTACAAATCCCATACCCAGCACAACCACGACCGCCACGGCAAAGCCGAGACCGTACTTCCACATCTGGCGGACGGCAAACGAGTTTGGGGACTTTGACAGTTTGCCGGTGCTTGCGGCCGTGGCCTCGATTGGCTCGGGCTGGTCTTGCGACTGGCGCGGCTTGGGCAGTTCGGCGGTTGGTTCTGTTTTGGAGTCGTCGTCAACCGAGGCGGTCTCGGCGGCCGGCTTGGCTTGTTGGGGTGAACCACCCGGGGCCGATTCGCCCGGTATGAACTCCTGGTACACCAGTTGTCCGTCGCCCAGCGGGACGCCGTCCATGGGCAACGCCCGAATAGTGGCATCCCAATCCCAGCGCATCAAGAGGTCCGCACCCGGGTTCTGCTCCTTAACCATGCAGGAACACGCACCGCCCAGGAACCCGGCGCACTCGCTCAGGTTCTCCAGTGTGATACCTTTGCCGATGTACGGTTCGAGTGCCCGCCCGCGAGCGAAGACAGTGAAAATCATCGGCTCCTTGACATATTCGTGCAGATCCGGCTCGATGAGCATCAGCAAGCGGACGAACCATTTTTCAGCCGGATCGGTACGGGAGACTTTTAGTTTGATCAATTTGAACGTGGGTTGGGAAGCAGCCGGCTCGGCTTCATCGTCCGAGGCCCCCTTCTTTGGCGGCTCGGCAGGCAAGAAGGCCGCCGGACCGGCCCCCGCCAAATCGGCCACTCCGACTATCTCGCCTGCCGCCGCCTTCGCGGTCAACTGCTCGATCACGTCTTCCACCCGTTTGTTGGCTTCCGTGTCGGGTCCGGCCAGTAGCAACAGGACGGCGGCATTTCCCTCGCCGAGCAGTTCGGCCGCCCGGGTTCGCGCTGGCGAGGCAATCATCGCCTCCAACGTCGCCGTGTCCAGTCGGCCCGCAAACAGTTCGGCGCCCCAGGGTGTCAGCACCAGGTGAATGGGCACTGTTCCGTTATCGTGCGAGCGCCAGATCTTCACCACCATCTCGTTGAGCCGGTCGAGTTGCTCCTTCTTCGCGACGTCCACCGCCTGGAAGATCATGTTTGTCCTGGCCGGCTCATCGGCGGCCAGTTCGGCAAGTCTCAAGTTGACTTGTTTGTCCTCTTCGGCCGGCTTGCCCCGGTAAAGGTAGAAAATGCCGAAGGGGGCCGGAGCCCAATTTTCCATCGCATAACGGTAGACCGGCGTGTTGCACGCCCGGACGGCCGCCGGGCCGGACATTGCGGCCAGTGTGGCCGTGGCGCCGATAGCCAGCACCAAGTTCATTGCCGGTCCGGCGTATTTGTGGTGAGTCATCAGTAACCTCAAGACACGAGTTGTAGCGGCAGCAATTTAGGGATGCGGACTGTAAGCGGTCAGTGGAAAATGGGGACTGGCTCCGAGTCGATATCGGCCCGAATTGTGGGGAAAACCGTAGCCGCGAGGTGCCTGTCCCCTTTTTCCACGGTGCTCGGCATTGCGTCCGAAAAAGGGGACAGGCACCGTCGGCATGCCGGAAACTCCCGAAAAAACCAGCCCGTGACGGAGCCAGTCCCCATTTTCGGACTCCCCTCCTTACAGTTTGAAATCCCTAACAGCCTAAACTCCTGAATATCCCGCGAACGGTCATCCATCTTCTAATATACCGGATGGACCCTCCCAAAGGCAAACCCCCCGACAACGGGTTGGTAGCTTCGGAGGCTTGGTTGGCTTTTTAGGGGAAAACGGCTATCCTGTTTGACACACCTGTTTGAGACAGGCCACCGGCCGGCGACCCCCGTTCTGAAAGGATATGCCATGAGAGTTCGTAGTTGCCTATTCTTCTTCGTTTGTCTATGTTCGGCCGCGGTATGGGCAAAGCCACAAGCCGCGGGCCAAAAAGCCGGCCCAACCACGATTGTTGATCTCTCGGGCAGTTGGCAGTTCGCCTACACCCCGAGCCATACGGACAAGGTGCCCGAGGCGGCCGCGTTTGAGAAGGCCGCGATGCGAGTGCCCGGCTGTTGGGACGATCAGATCGACCGATCCCAGGCGAAGGCGTTGTGGAAGGACGCTCAATTCAATCCCGACTACCACGAGATCAAGTACCCCATGGACGCCAAACCGCCCGACGCCTCGTTGCCTTACCTGCGCGGAGCCGGCTGGTATCTCAAACGATTGGAAGTCCCGGAGGATTGGCGTGGCTGGCAGGTTACGCTCCGCGTGGGCCGGGTGGTCCTGGAAGGCTGGGTGTACGTCAACGGCCGGGAGGTCCATCACCACGTCGGCCACGCAACTCCCTGGAGGGTTTCTCTGGGACCGCATCTGAAGTTCGGCCGGACAAACCAGATTGTGATTGCCGTGTCCAATACGGGAACCGGCCGGGGCGGCTGTGTCGTCCGCGGTTGGAAGGGACACAGCGCCGGGATTTTTGGGCCGGTGTCCATCAAGGTTGCCGGCGCAATCCGTATTGCCGACCTGTTCGTCTATCCCGATGACGGCAAGCTGGCATGGCGGGTGGAGTTGGAGGGCCCCGCACCGATCGAGGGCCGGTTGAAGTGGAAAGTCCGCGACCTCCAGACCGGCCAATCGCTGGGCGAAGGCAGCCAGATCGTCGAAGGCGGCAAGGTACAATGGACAACCCCCACGCTGGGCATTCGACCGTGGTCGGACCGCCGGCCCACGTTGGTCGAGATCGAAACGAGCTTCTGGTCCGGCGGCAAGTGCCTCGATGTGCATCGCCAACCGTTCGGCCTCCGCAGGCTGACCCGGGACGGCGTCCGGTTGCGGCTAGGCGGCGACATGATCTATTTGCGCGGCGTGTGCGACCATGCATATTTCGCCAGGACTTGTACGCCGCCTTTGGATATCGAGTCGTATCGCAGCCACGTCCGCCGCCTGAAGGAAGTGGGGTTCAATTGGATCCGTTTTCACACCTGGGTGCCTACCGAACTCTACATGCAGGCGGCCGACGAACTGGGGATGCTCCTGCAGATCGAGCCTCCCGTGGGATATAAGCTGACCGACTGGCGCGACATTATGCGCTGCTGCCGAAAGCATCCGTCGGTTGTGATCTATTGCTGCGGCAACGAGGAATTGCTCGACGAAGCGAAGATCGAGTTCCTCCGCCAATGCGCCGCCGAATTGCGCGAGTCTGTGCCGGACGCGCTGTTCAATCCGCAGGAAGCGCTGCGTGGTGTCGAATACTGCTGGAAACCATCCGACCTCGAGCCAGGCGTGGTCAAGAAACCCTATGCCCACAACCCCGGACGGCTGGAGAAACTCCAGGAGTTCTCCGACGTCTTTGGCCAATACACCTGGGGATGGCTCAGCTATGGAACGCTGCGAGGGCACCACGAGGCGATCGACCAGCGGCTGGTCATCTACAAGCGTCCCTGTCTGACACACGAGATGGGTATTGTCGGCTGCTACCTGAATCTCGACCTGGAGAGCCGCTACAAGGGAACCCGAATCGGACCAGACCTTTATGCAAAGGTCCGCCAGGGGCTTCGGCAGGCGGGACTTCTGGACCGGGCTGCACTCTACTACCGCAACTCGGCCGCCTGGCAACGGCTCATTTACAAGGACGTCATCGAAATGGGCCGAAAATGCCGGCTGATTACCGGCTACGACCTCTTGGGCGCAAACGACGCCCACTGGCATCGGACAGGCTACTCTTGCGGGATAATGAACGAGTTCGATGAACTGAAGCCGGGCGATTCGGTGGCCGACGTGCTGCGCTACAATGGCGAGAGTGTGTTGTTGATCGATCGGCAGCGACAGCGCATCCTACTGGCCGGACAACCGGCGGCGCGAGAAGTGTTCGTCTCCTGGTTCACACCCCGCACGCTTCGCCGTGCAACGTTGCAATGGCACCTGACGGCCGCCGACGGGTCGATCCTCGGCACGGGCCGGCAATCGGTCGATCGGATCGAGCCGGGTACGGTGACGAAAATCGCCACGGCGAGCCTGACCGTCCCCAAGCTGAGCCGGCCGACAAAGGCCACGCTGTCGGTCGAGCTTTCCGACGAGCAGGGCAAGATCGACAACCGGTGGG
>JAUWJC010000574.1 GCA_030607895.1 Pirellulales bacterium | reverse complement strand
GAGCACCGGGATAAACCCGGCGGCTCGCTCTTCCGCACCACGACGAATTTCAAGGGATCGGCAACCACGCGGTCGCGCGGCGCCTTGCCGCCGATGCCGCCGACGCGAAGCTCAACGGGGCCTTGGCCGAGCTTGGCCGGATCGACGGTCAATCGGGCGGACTCGCCAGACGCCTTGTCCAGTAATCGCCCGTTGTGTAACACGACAACGGCCATCGAGCCGGGCGCTTCAACGGTCAAGTGAATCGGCCGGTCTTGTGAGACCTTTCCTTTTGCCGAACAGGTCACACTAATCGTGCGGCCGTGGTTGGCCGTCCTGATCGGCACGATCAGCCGGCCTTGCGAGCGGATCAGCCCGGCCTCGATAGCCACGACTCGCAACTGGTGATATCCGTCGGCCCATTGCGTGGTGTTCAGGTTGATGGCTTCGCCCGGGTTGCATCGCGTGGCGAGCATTCCGTCGACGAACAACTCGAAGTGGTCGATGCCCAAGTCACCGGGGACCGTGGCCGACGGTTTTAGTGTCAGGTTGCCCTTGACCGTCGCCCCCGACTCAACACCTTCCACCCGGACTCGCGGCACGTTGGCCCAAGGCCGGCAGAGCGGATCGCCCACTATGAGCAGTTGATACGGCCCGAAAACCGATTGATAAAACGCCTCGGCCAGCGTACACCCGCGAGCGTAATGGACGTGCATCATTGCGAAGGGGAATTTCTCCTGGATTGCGAACGGTTCGGCCACCGTTCCACTCGCCCCGGCGGCACCGTGGCGTAGGAATTCCGAAAGGGGCGTCTGGCCGGCATCCTTGCGCATCACGCCTCCGAAGCTGGTCAGGTTGTCGCAGATGGCTCCCGGAAGAATAGTGCTGCCGGAGGCTTTCCAGTCGAAGCGGGCCGTGCCGAGCATGGCGCCTTGCACGTCCGGTCTGTCTCGCGGGACCACGCCCTGGATGATCTTGGCCGAAACCCCCAACTCGGCAAGCCGCCGAACAACGATCGGAAACGCCCGATCGCGAACACGCGAGCGGACGTTGCCGTTATCGAGAAAGTAGATAGTTCCCGACGGTTGGGTTCCGTCGGCCGCGGCGCTCGGGCGGAGATATCCGAGCACTTCCTCGACCGAATTACCCCGACCGGCCGTCACGCCCAACACCACGGAGAGCAAGTACCGCCGCCCGCCGGTGGAAACCAACTCGCCATGGCGTCCAAACCGAAGGGTGCTCTTGAAGCCCAACGTCGGCAGGTCCTTCTGCCGTGCAATCGCCCGGCGCGTGTATTGGTTGCTTCTCAAATCGATATAGGCCGGCGTTCCGGTCGCTACCAGCCGCCACAGGTAGGTCAGCCCGTTGAGCGAACCGGTTGGCGTAAGGTGGGTGGGCCACTTCTGCTTTCCGACAGGCGGCTCCGGCCGATCGGCGTCGCGTGCTTTCGATATGAGAGCTTGGTGCCGCTTGATGTCCGGTTCCAGATCGATGGCCCAGGGGAAGTCGCTGGAGTAAACGACGTAGTCGGTCTGCCGAGCAAGCCGTCTCAGGCGGATAGCCGCGAGCACGGGACCGAGTATCTTCCGGCGGAAGGTGTCGACGGCGGTGGTTTGGTCATCGGGGGCCCAGGGCAGATAGAGCACGCTGCCGGACGGAATGTGTCGCAGGGCAACATAATGATTGGCAATCGTCATCGATGCCGGACTGCGCGGATTGACCACCAGCAGCACATTTTCCGGTCCCCCGCCGGCGTGGGCTTCGAGGCAGAAGGCAGTTGCGGTGCAGACGAGGAATAGGCGGAGCTTGAACACGCATCGGTTGCCGTTTTGGCACGGAATCGTCATTCTCAATTGGCTGGAAATTCGTGTATGATGTACGAATCAACGAAAGGACTAACGTAACCGTTCACGCCCACACTGGGGACTGGTCCATTTTTCGGCTGGTTGATAGTCCATTTTCCTGGACGTGCAAGCCGAAAACATGGACCTGTCCCCTTTCGCGTTCTCGGCAAAGCCGGGGGCTGAGGGACGTCCTGAACGCACAGGCTAGACGCAGAGACGTACGGTGGGGCGAGGCACGAGCCCCACGCGCTCGACCGTCGCAAGCCCCACGCAAACGACTGTATCACGTCCCGAGCGTCCAAGCAAGACCGCGTCGCCCCTGACAGGCGGGTTGACAAAGCCTCTTGACCCTACGATTATCATTGCGCTTAGCCCGGCGGGCTTGCCCACCGTGGATTCGCACGAGAACTCCGGCACCCTGCACGGCGGGCAAGCCCGCCGGCTAACATAGCGTTGTTGTACCACTCCTATCTGTCAACTCTCTTTGATTGCCGTTCACCATGACCCTACGCGAACGCATCCTGGCCGTGTATCGGGGGGAGAGACCCGACGTTGTTCCGTTTATGCTGGACTTGTCGCACTGGTTCTACCACGCGCGGCGGTTGCCGTGGGACTTGAGCGCCTGCTACATAGAGCCCGAGCGGGCGCTGATCGATTACCACAGGCAGGCGGGCGTGGGGTTCTACATGCCCAATCTGGCCGCGTTTTATTCCACGCTGTATCCACCCGACGTGCGGGTGACGACACGCAAATGGACCCGCGGCGGAGTGCCGGAGATTGTCTGGCGGATTGAACGCCGATTTCCGCGGCCCTTTAATTCAATGAAGATTTTGGCCGTTTTCAGCATTTTGACACTGGAAAAGAAGGGGTTTGGCGAGAATTCTTTCACTCCTTTTTCCCGTAGCGAGGTGGTTTTGGG
>JAUWJC010000623.1 GCA_030607895.1 Pirellulales bacterium | reverse complement strand
TGGGAAAGGATGGTTGCGGCCGTGGAAGACGTTCGCCAACGAGCATGTCGTGCAACCAGTGCGCTACGGCAGGCCGGCATTCCCCACGGCGTGGTCGGCGGCAACGCCGTGGCCGCATGGGTCGCCCGCGTCGATCGGGAAGCGGTGCGGAATACCAAGGACGTGGACCTGCTGGTTCGTCGGCGGGACTTCGCCCGAGTGATTGCCGAACTTCAATCCATCGGCTTCATCCACCAGAACGTGGCGGGGGTGGACCTGTTCCTGGACGGACCGCAGGGTTCGGTGCGAAGCGCCATTCACGTTTTGTTCGCCGGAGAAAAGGTGCGACCTGATTACCTCCTTCCGACGCCGGAAATTAGCGAATCCGAGGCCGGTCCCAACTTCCCCGTGCCAACGCTTGAAGCCCTGGTCCGAATGAAGCTGACGTCGTTTCGCCTGAAAGACCAGGTTCACCTCATCGACCTGCTGGAGGTCGAGTTGATCGACGAAAGCTGGTGCGGCCGTTTTCCCGCCCAGCTTTCCGCAAGATTGAAACAACTGATTGAAACTCGCGATCAGGAAAGTTGACCGTTCCACGTAATAGGAGGTTCCATTATGCACGCCCGTGTAATCAGTCCGTGTTTGTTGTTCGTTGTGCTTCTATTCCCAACACTGACCGCCGGAGATATTCCGACGGAAGAGAAAAGGCCGCGCCGCCTTTATCCGCCGTCTATCGATGGGTTTTCATCCGGCTTCAGGGCTATCGAGCAATTCGACGCCAACAAAGACGGCAAACTCAGCGGGGCGGAACTGGACAAATGCCCGGGCCTGAAAGCAGCCATCGATAATGTCGATGCCGACGGCAACGGTGAGATCACCGCCAAGGAAATTACCGAGCGAATCCATGCTTGGCAGAAGTCCAAACTCAGTCGGATGTCAATGAGTTGCAGAGTGCGGCATAACGGTGAGCCGCTGGAAGGGGCGGAAGTGAAGTTCGTGCCCGAAAAGTTCCTCGGCGAAAATCAGAAGACCGCCACGGGCAAGACGGACCAAAACGGCATGGCGATGATCTGTTTGCCGGACACTCTTCCGCCCGGTATTGCGCCGGGTTTCTACCGTGTCGAAGTCACCAAAGCCGGCGAGAAAATACCCGCCAAGTACAACACCAAGACGATCTTCGGCCAGGAAATCGCCCTCGACGCCAAAGGCCTACAAGAAGGCATCGTGTTCGACTTGAAGTATTGAGAACGGAGCTTACGGCCGGGCGACCATCGTGCCGCTCAGCCGCCGGATCTCCACATTGCTCAACGTCGTAATCTCTCGCATAGAACTGCGATGAGTGGGAGGTATCTAATCGGATGGCGCTCGCAGCATGCCAACCAAACGGTATACGTCGGTCGCGGAGTTGCAGTCGAGGATGCATTTATCGAGGCCATCATGATGGTGTTCATGCACCCATTTTGCGTTCTCAATCGCCAGATCGGTGAAGGTTGAGAGTCGTCGGTAGATGCGTTGATCCGCCTTGTCGTAGTCGGCCGAGAAGTGGTTTTTCCAAGGCCCGTTCAATTTCTCGATGACCTGATCGCAATCCAGGAATCCTGTTCCCGTCTTCTCGAAATGGGCCAACACCCATACCTCAAAGGCAGGATTGGATAAAGCGGGGGTAATTGAATTGGCGTTGAGCAATTCCAATGCCCGTCGCATCGCATCTATCTCCTTGGGGCCTTCGGTGTCCATGACGCACCATACTTGGTCGTAAGTCGCGTCGATGTTATTCTTGCGATCGACTGCAAATTGAGCGATCTGTTGCCGGGAGCCGCCCTTACCGCGCTTCACTGTAATGTCGAAATGTCGCCGTGTCGGTTCATCCCTTTTCAATTGATCGAAGTAGTTCCGCTCGGTCTCTTTGCCCTCGCCGACGATCAACACGGTTGTCTTTTGCGGTCGTTTCGGGCCGCGCCGCCGGGACGAGCCGGACCGTCTTCTGCTGAAGTGTGATCGTGGCATTGGGCGTCACAAATCCTCGAGCGCGGGGCCAAAGCTGGGAACTCCGCCGTAGCGGCC
>JAUWJC010000398.1 GCA_030607895.1 Pirellulales bacterium | reverse complement strand
GCAGTTATCGAGTAAGGAGATATGGATAGCGCGGCCGGCCCCGGGCGGTTTTGGCTGTGAGCAGGTCCTGCCGGTAGACTGGGACGCGATCACTCGGGGTGCCGTAACCAGCACCAACTACCAGATAATGCCTGGAGATCGGGTCTTCGTTGCCGAGGACGAATCGGTTGCCACGACGGCCTACCTGAGCAAGATCCCCGGCCCAGTGGAACGCATTCTCGGCATAGCCGGCCTGGGCGTGTCCACCCTCCGCAACTTCCAGAACATCGGCAACCGCCAGGGCGGCGGCGGCAGCTACTAGCGGCTCGCGGTGCGCAACAACATAACGTACATACTCAACCTCAAAACTCAATTCTATTAGAAGTGGCGTGTGTGCTTGCACGCACGTGATGGACTGTCGAGCCATCAGGTCGTGCGAGCACGCACTTTACGGCAGTGGGCAAGGACACGCAGTGGAAAAATCCATGAACGGCAATAAACACCCAGCATATTGGCTGGCGATTGGTGTCTGTTTCGTGCTTCCGGCTTGGTTCGGTCAGTCGGCAAGCGGCGATGTTTCCCTTCAGAGCGAGTGTCGTGGTGCGGGCACTTGCGTTCCGAACGCAAGGCACTTTGGCTATTTCCCGCGCAAATGGCGTGAGTGGCGCGACGAATCGCGGGCCGACAAGAAGTTTCCGCAATCGATCAGTGCCGAAGTACTGCCGACTCCCAAGGGAACCGAGGAGCTTCCCTTGCCTAAAGAGAGCGAGGTTCCCGAAGCGCCGCCGAGAGGAACCGGACCGCCGGAAGGCGGCCTGTCGCTACCTGCCGAGCCCCCTCTGAAAACTCCCGTCGCGGAGGGGATTCTGCCGCCGGGCAAGAAGATACAAATCGAGGAACAACCCGAGATGCCGACCGAGCCAGAGCCTCCTTTGCTGGAGGAGCCTCCGGCGGAAGAGGAATTGACCTTACCGGGGATGCCGGCCGAATCTGAATCTCCGTCCATGCCCGGACAGGATACCGAGCCGGACTTGCCCGGCCTGCCGCTGGAACCGGAGAAGCCATTGTTGCCCAAGGAAGACCAGAGTCTTCCCGGCTTGCCGTTGGACGGTAGCGCCGACACAGCGCCGGACGCCAGATGGCAAAAGCCGGCCGACGCCGCCGGCGCCGCCCGGTCCGAGCAGAATGCCGGTCTCCACCGCGAGTTCTGGGCCTCGGACGCCTTGGAGGGCACGGTCGATCCACCGGCGACGAGTTCCAAGACGATTGAGGAGGCGGCCTACGAGACAACCGTGGCACCTTGGGCGAAGCCGCACCGCCGGCCGCCCGAGAACAAGCAGAACAGTGCGGCAGCCGACCCGACCTCGATGCCAGCGGAAGAATCCAAACCGGCCGATCGACCACCACTCGGCCTGGCTGGCTTCTGCCCGGTCCAGTTAGGCGAAAGGGAGTCTTGGGTACCGGGCGATCCGCAGTGGACGGCCGTCTATCAGGGGCGCACATACCAGTTCTGCGGCCCCGTCGAGCGGGAGCACTTCCAGAGCAATCCCGACAAATACGCACCTGTTTTTTCCGGCTTCGATCCGGTACTGGCCGTCGACGAGAACCGCCACGAGCCTGGCCGGACCGACTTCTGCGCCGTCTACAATGGCCGGTTGTACATGTTCTCCAACGCGGTTTCACTGGCACGTTTTCGCCAGGACACGCGGCGCTACGCCGTGATAGTACTGAAGCAATAAGCGTTCATGGGTCTTCGGCTCTCCGAGCCGCAGTGTCCTCACTGCGGGTTGGAATTTCGGGAATTCCCGTCTCCGGAGTCCCCGGAATTTATTGGGATCCGTTCTTGGCGCTGGCCGCCGAAAGGGTATAGAATAGAAGTAGTCGGCCACGCGGCCGGACGTTGGAAGTTGCGAGGCCGCAATTATGGTAAGTGTTGTTGCGGGAGGTCCAATATGACAAACGGTCCGGAACTGAATCCACGGTTTGTCACGGATGCTCAGGGACAGAGAACGGCTGTCATCCTGCCCATCGAGGAGTACGACCAACTGCTCGAAGATATCGCCGACCTGACCGTGGTAGCGCAGCGCGGGGACGAACCATCCATCCCTCACGAGAAGCTCGTCGAGGAGTTGAAGGAAGATGGGCACCTATCGGATTGAATGGAAAGTGTCCGCGGCACGAGAACTCAAGCGAATTGACCGGCAAGCAGTCGCCAGGATTCTTCGGGCAGTGGAGGCATTGTCTTCAAACCCTCTCCCGCCCGGTGTTCGCAAGCTCAAAGGCGCCGAGCACACGTATCGTATTCGGGTCGGTGAGTATCGAGTGATCTACGATTTGCTCGCCTCTCGGCTTCTCGTCCAGATCGTCCGCGTAAGGCATCGGAAGAACACATATCGGGCATGAGATTTGGGCCGAAAAAGGGACCAGGTTTAATTTGTGCGAAGCACCCTCCGGGCCGTCGGATTATTCATAGGCCGCACCAGTAGCACAGGCATCTTGCCTGTGTTACCCAGCCACGGGCTGGAAACCTGTGCTACGACCTTTGTGAATAATTCGCTCTAATACGGCCTGTAAACGCCGGGAACCGGTATGGAATAGTTGCCGTGGGCGTCGGGCAGCGATTTCGGAGTAGCGTCCGCGGCCAGTTTCTCCGGCATTTCGTTGGGTCCCTTGACTACTGCATCGTCCCAGCAGACGACCTGCCCAGAGTACGACGCCATGCGTCCCAGCACTCCCGTGAAACTGCTGGTGGCGCCGTACCAGCCTTCGTGGTACGGCCGATTCTGGCGGATCGCGGCGATCAAATCAACGTGTTCCTGCTCCCAGGGGTTGACCTTTGGCCCGGCATAGCGCCAGCGGTTCTCCCCGGTCAGCGACACTCCCCGTTCGCCGCCGGCCCAGCCGGCCAGACGGGCGCGGCCCTTCGTCCCACGGATACTCTCGCCGCAGTGCGTCCAGCAACCGGGGATATAGCGGCACTGACCAAACAGCTTGGCGCCGCTGGGGTACGTGAACTCCACCACGTGGTGATCAAACGTCTCGCCGTAGTCTCCACCGGCGGCGACCTGACGGCCGCCCATCCCGTTGGCTTCCACTGGATGTTCGTTTACGCAACAGTTGCACGCATCCAGGTTGTGTACAAAGGCCTCGACGATGAAATCGCCGGAGCCCCAGACGAAGTATTGGAAGTTGCGAATCTGGAACTCCAGTTCCGACTCATTCGGTCGGCGAGGGCGAATCCAACTGCCACTGCAATTGAAGTAGGCTTGCATGCACTTCACGTCGCCCAACGCGCCGTCGCGGATGCGCCGGACGGCCTCCAGGTAGGCGGGGCTGTGGCGCCGCTGCAATCCCACGCCGATTTTCAGGTCCTTTTGCTCGGCCAGCTTGTTGGTCTCCATGAGCGAGCGAAAGCCAGGGGCGTCGACACAGCACGGCTTCTCCATGAACACGTGCCGGCCGGCCTTTACGGCCGCCGCGTAGTGCATGGGCCGGAAGCCCGGCGGCGTGGCCAGGATCACAAGGTCCGCCCCGCTCTCGATGGCTTTCTGGTAAGCATCGAATCCGACGAAGCGGCGTTCCGGGGGCACGTCGATCTGCTCGGCGCCAAAGGTCCCATGCGCCTCATAGCCATCCCGAGGCCGGGCCCCCTTGGTAAGGATCGCCAGGCTCCGCTCGACTTGATCTGTGAACAGGTCGGCCAACGCCCACAATTTAGTCGAACCACCCACTCGCAGGGCCTGGGTCACGGCGCCCGTGCCGCGCCCACCACAGCCCACCAACGCCAGCTTGAGCGTTTCATCGCCCGTTGCATGGGCCTTGCCAAGGATCGGATCGGCCAGCACGGCACCGGCTGCCACAACCGACCGATTGAGGAAGTTACGCCGACATCGCCGTTGTAGATCGTTCATTTATTCCGTCCATCTTGCGCCGATTACTGTTTCACACAGCAGATGGAGTCAGGCCGGTAGTATACTCGGCACGGGCGAGGATTGCGGTTTCTTGGCAAAACCTCATTCTTCGGCCGTGCTGAGTATAGGTACTACGCGGCTTCTTTTCCAAAATTGGTGAGCGTTCTGTTGGAGTTGAGCCGTGCCCTGTCGTCATTCTACCTGCCCAGCCGCCAAACCTCAACCCTTCTTAATACCTCAAAGTGTAAGTGCAAGACATCGGCACTCGCGAAAGGGGCGAGGGATTAGGGACGAGGGGCGAGGGAAACATGATCAGTCGGGGCTTTTTCTCGCCCCTCGCCCCTCGTCCCTAACCCCCTGCCCGGCAATGGGTTAGGCGTGCTCGATGCTGTCCGTCCTTACAGTTTGAGTTAATACCTACTACCGGCCTGACCCCAGAGTCCCCGTAGACGGCTTGCCAACGCTCCTTCAACAGCGCCCGTAGCTTGTCGAAGTGTGGGCTGTCTCTTCGCAGGGCAATGCCGAAGTTGAAAGCACCCGGGTAGTACAGGTAGTGCCGCCGAAACTGGTCGCTCGCGAGGATGTCTTCGGTGATCTTC
>JAUWJC010000274.1 GCA_030607895.1 Pirellulales bacterium | reverse complement strand
TGGAGCGCGGCTGGATGAACACCAACGCGATGAGCATCATCGATGCGCAGACCAAGAAGCTGGTGAACACTGTGCTGTTGGACGACGTCGACCTTGGCGCGGCCAATCCCTGGGGCGTGGCCTGCCCGGCCGATGGCAAGACGATCTGTGTCACGCACGCCGGCACGCACGAAGTGAGCGTGATCGACGCGGCGGCCATGCTCCAGAAGCTGCTGGCGATGCCCGCGGATGAGAAGGCGGCCGCCGATGTGCCCAACGACCTGGCGTTTCTGGTGGACCTGCGGCGACGCATCCGGCTCAACCCGGGACCGATCTTCCAAGCGCCGTCCACGGAGGGTTCCGAACTGAATGGGCCACGTGGGCTGGCCGTCGTCGGTTCGAATGCCTATATCGCCGTTTACTTCTCTGACGCCATGGCGGTTGTCGATTTTGAGTCCAAACCGGGCAGCCTGGTTACCCAGATCGCATTGGGTACTAAGCCGAAACTGTCTCCGCAGCGCCGCGGCCGGTTGCTGTTCAACGACGCCGCACTCTGCTTCCAGCACTGGCAGAGTTGTGGAAGCTGTCATCCGGCCGCCCGGGTAGACGGGCTGAACTGGGACCTGATGAACGACGGGCTGGGCAACCCGAAAAACGCCAAGAGCATGTTGTTGGCTCACCAGACGCCGCCGGCAATGATCTCGGGTATTCGCCCCAATGCCGAAGCGGGTGTTCGAGCCGGCATCAGGCACATCCAGTTCGCCGTCCGGCCGGAGGAGGAGGCAGTAGCCATCGACGAGTACCTGAAGGCAATCCGTCCGGTCCCCAGCCCGTACCTGGTAGACGGCCGTCTCAGCCCGGCCGCCGAACGTGGCAAGACGGTGTTCTTCGACCAGAATGTCGGCTGTGCCAAGTGCCATCCTGAGCCGCTGTACACCGACCTTAAGATGCACGACGTCGGCAGCAGGTGCCAGTATGATCGCCGCTCGACGTTCGACACCCCCACGCTCGTCGAATGCTGGCGGACCGCCCCATACATGCACGACGGTCAGTACCTGACGATCAAGGACCTGTTCGTCCGCGGCAAGCACGGCAACAAGGACGGCCAGATCGACAAGCTCACAGAGCAGCAGATCAACGATCTGGTCGAGTTTGTACTGTCGCTGTGAGGAACAGAACCGATCGCCAAAGTGCCCGCATGATCAGAAAAGAATCCAGCCATGGTATTGGCTACTCAGTTGTCGAGTTCGGCGATACACGACACGTTTTCGCCAGTGCGATGCCACGAACGGGCACTAACTTGCACGAACAGGCCCGCGACGCTCTGCGAACCATCGAAGCGGTGATCCTGGAAGAGGGCACACGCGGCTCGATTGTTAAACAAGCCGTCTTCATGAAAGACATCGACCAGATCGATCTCTGCCGGAAGATCATGAAAGATTTCTACGGCGACGAGTTGCCGGCCACCGCCTACGTAGCACAGCCACCATGCGAAGGCAAGTTACTGGAGATCGAGGCCATGGGTGTCGGCCAAATGCCAGGCGACGTTCAAATCGAGCGGCTCTCGGAGCGGACGGTCATTACACGGCACGATGGCATGGCCTGGGTTCACATTGCCAATATCTCTCCAGAGACGACAACAACCGGCGTTTATGATCGAGCACGCGACGTCTTCAAGCTGACCGGCACCAGGCTGAACGATCTGGGCTTCCGCTACGACCAAGTGGTCCGCACCTGGCTCTACCTGGGCGACATTGCTGGAACCGACGGCGAAATCCCGCGCTATCGGGAACTGAACCGCGCGCGGGCCGATTTCTATCGGGACATCAAGTTCGGGACGAATCACGTTCCGCCCGGATTGAACCGGCCGATCTATCCGGCCAGCACGGGCATCGGCACCGGCGGCACCGACGTGACGATGAGCAGCATCGCCCTGGCAACCAACCGCGACGACGTGGTGCTTTTGCCGCTGGAAAACCCACGGCAGACCTCGGCCTTCGATTATGGCCGACAATACGGCACTGACAGCCCGAAGTTCGCCCGGGCAATAGCGGTTGTGGCCGGCGATTTCGCCACCACGATGATCTCCGGAACGGCCAGTATCACGCAGTCGGAGACAAAGTTCATCGGCGCCGCGGAGGCCCAGACGCGGCAGACACTGGACAATATCGAGGCCCTGATTGGCGAAGACAATTTCCGCCGGCATGGGATGCCTGGCTTCGGTGCCACCTTCGACGATCTTGCCCTGGCTCGGGTTTACGTCAAACATCAGGAAGACTATGCCAAGATCAAGGCCGTCTGCGAAGGCCGGCTCGGCGAACTGCCAACCACCTACGCCACAGCCGACGTCTGCCGGCCGGAACTGCTCGTAGAGATCGAAGGCTTCGCCTTCTCCCGCCGGGATTGATTAGCTTTTCGTCCCAATAGAAGAAACAGACACACCTACTTTTCCACCCGGGCTTCAATCAGTTCCTTGATGTTCTCCGCTTCCTGCGCTTCCCATTGCCTCCGCTTGTTCAGATAGCGTTGGTACTTGGGGACCGCCGCTTCTTCCATCGCCTCGGTGTACTCGCCGCAGAAGGGCACTGCCAGGTCGATCCAGCAGGCGATCTTGTCCATCTCTTCGCTCGAGAGCTTCACGTCTTCGTGCCCTTCTTCGAGTATCTTGATCAATTTGCTCTTGGCCGCACCCGAGTGATACGGTGGGAGCATGGTCGGGACGGATTGTGGATTGATCCAACTGGCAAGTTGTAGATCGGCCAGTGCCTTGTATGCGTCGCTCCAGTATTTCAAACTGCGATTATCCAACGTACCTGTCCCCTCCAGGCTAATCTTGCTCTTCTTCTCCGCCACGGTGTTGCGACTGTGGCACTTGACGCAGTGCTTGTCGAGGATGGGCTGGATCATTCGGGCGAAGCTGAAGCCCTGTGGTCCACCGTAGAAAGGTTCCAACGGTTGTGGCCCGGCTTTCATAGCTTGGGTCAACCCTGGACGTGCCGGCGGCGCGGAGTTCTTGTCCTCGTGACAGCCGACGCAGGAGAACCTCTCGCCCGGCTGCAACGTCGACCAGCTTCGCATGGTTTGCACTACATGGTTCTTTTCGTTCAACGCCTGGAAGAAGACGGGCGTTCGGGCAGGGGCGACAAACGCCGCCGAGCCGTCCTCGTAGACCTCGGTCGAGCCGAGCACCCGCTTCACGTCCCATGAGCCGTTGATCGATACCGGTGTACTGACCAGCGCCTCACCGGCGGGGCCTTTATTTGAGTTGCTGCCAACCCCGGCCGCACGGAATTCCAGTGCTACCACACGGAGCCGCTTGATCGTTCCGCGTGGAATCCCCTCGAGCCCCGGGCCGTAATAGATGTCTTGCAGGAAGTATGTGCCGGTGGTCTTGTGGTAGTCGACTTGGCTGGGCCGCACTCTGGGCCGTGGCCGGGGGCAAAGCGGGATCGCCTGGTTGCAGGATATCTTCGGATCGGCCGCCAGCAATTCCCTTCGGCCGTCGATCGCCATCCAATATATCCCGAACGGCTTCTGTGCCCCCTCGCGCGGTTTCCTGCTGCCGGTGGTGTTGAAGGTCACCAGAAACTCCGTTTCGCTCAAGGGGAACGGATATTGGAACTGATGGCCTTGGTAACCGTAGCAGGCGACCTTCACGGCCATGGTCTTGCGGACCGGGGCGATCAGTTGCACGCCGGCGTTCTCTTGCCGTCCCTTGGTCGGATCAATGATCGCCAGCTTCCCCTTCTGATATGTGTGGTGGCCGGCAAGTACGCAAACCACCTTTTGCGCGCCGGGGATTCCCCGAGCGTGAAGGATGGTGGTAGGAAACCACGAGTTGTTGCCGTAGAACTCGGTCTGGGCCGTCCCGTCCGGGTTCATCTGAAACAGCGGCTGCGGCCAAAGCTGACCGCGGTCGCTGTAATCCCAACGGGTGTAGACCACCCGACCATCGGGCAAGACCTGCGGGTAGTTGGTGTGCACCTGGTCGTAGCTCAGCCGGCGCAAAAACCGGCCGTCGCCGTCGCAGGTGAACAGGTTGCTCACATCCGCCCACCAGCAATCGACGATCTGCTGACAGCGGGTCGAGTTGAACACAATCTCCCCGGTGGGCAGATAGGCGGGCTCGTAGTCGGCCACTCCTTGGCCGGAAGTCAACTGCCGGATATTCCCGTCGGCCGCGGTCATCTCGTACAGGTGGTAGTCGTCCTCGGTCATCGACTTCCGCCAAGCGAACAGTATCCGCTTGCCGTCGTGCGAGACGTCCGGATCGCGGATGATCCCCAGCGGTTCGTCCAGCAGCGTGCGGACCGTGCCGTACAGGCCGTCCATTTCCAACAGGCAGAGCTTTCCGGTGGGCGGGAAGGGGTTGCTGTCGTTGTACGGCGAGTCGGAGACGTCTTCGGTGTAGGCATAATGCTGGCCGCCCAGGTCGTGGTGCTTGGTGAACACGATCTTTCGTAGCCTGTCGAGGGGCGGGCCGAGTTGGGCGGCGCGGCGCAGGTGACACGCTTCCAGATACAACTCCATCCACCGAGGATCATCGGCTCCGGCCTTGGCCTGTTGCAGTTTCTCCTGTCGGGCGGCCAACTCCGCACCCGCCGAGTCCAGCTCGTCGATCACGTTGGAGGCCAGACCTGCGAAACTTTTCACCAAGCCGCCGCCGTCCTGCTCTAGCCAGTCCAAGTGGATCAACCGCTTTAGAGTACCACTCCGATCCAGTTCGGTCAGCCGGGTCTTCAGACAGTCCGGCCGGGTGAGAACTTTGCTGTCGGGACCAACCTTCTCAGCGGCCACGGCGAGCAGCGCCTGCGAAAACGTCATGGCCACAATCAACAACGGAAAGACCCGCATAAGTCGATGGTCCTGGTGGTTGGCGTGTTGCGGTGAAACTTCTGTGCGTTTTGCACACACGTTTAGCCGCCGCCGATACGGCGGCGTTCCAGGCGTACCGCCGGGGGCTAAATAACTCTGATTGCGGCCACAGGAGCACAATTGTTTATTATCGCCGATCGGGGATGAGTCTGCAAGTCGCCAGGTTTGAACATCACTTAAAATCTCTTGACGCATCAGCCCGATAGCTTGTACCGGATGTTCCCTCAATTGGCGACATGGTGATGGGCCGTTGACGCTTGAAATGTCGCTATTTACGGCGGGAGACGAGCTTTTTCTTTGTGGATACGCACACCCCTTTGTAGGGGGAAGGCGTTTGCACTTCGTACCCACAGAAGAGCAGCCGATCCGGCGAGGTGTCGGCATGCTCGTGGAGGATTACCAGGACCGAGGCAATGTCCAAGTGCGAAAGGGCAATCTCATCAGTCGTACGGTTGTACAACGGGGCCGAACGGTTCTCCAAGATCGCCGTCATCTCGGTATGGATCGACCCGAGCACGATTAGCCCACCCGGCACGCGATCGGCTTCTGCGGAGAGCACATCAACCACCGCCTGCAACGATGAGCAAAACGGCTGCAAAAGCCGTCGGTTGAAGTATTGGAACTCGTCCAACACCACCACGTAACCCGCCCGGGCAAGCGAGCCAATCAGTTGCGCAAATTCGGCCAGCGTCGTCGGGCTGGAAAAACGGTCGGTTGGGATGCCGAAGCTCTCCATTGCATCGGCAACGGCAGACAGTACGCCGGCCGGCCCGGAATCTGGAATCTGAACATAAAAGACCGGCCGCGCCGCCGTCATTTGGATCGTCTGCTGGATCAACGTCGTCTTCCCGATCCGTCGGCGACCGGTCATCTTGGCGAAGAACCAGCGATCCCTGCTGAGTATCTCGGCGATCAGCCTCAACTCCTCGGTACGGCCGTAGAATCCCCATGGCATGGCCAACACTCCGTAAGATAAAACATATTACCTTAATGGATTGTACGTCGTAAGTACTTTCTGTGCAAGAGGAAACAACCACAAGGTTCCGGCTTTTGCGGATGCAACGCGCCCTCAGATTCATTGCCGCGTCAATCGTTTGAGCGGGTGGGCGCAGAGGGTCGAAGGGGCAGCAAGTGGCGTGTGCCGCTTTCCTCGTCTTTTCTTCATCGAGAGTCTCCTTGTCCTATTGGGATCTGGATACTCTCATAACGTATGGATCAGGTTTTGGGGAGCAGG
>JAUWJC010000421.1 GCA_030607895.1 Pirellulales bacterium | reverse complement strand
GTGTGCCGGTCATGGCAATTCGGACTTCGGCTTGGAGTCGTTTAACTGTTTTTGTTTGTCTGGCCGCCGGGTTCTTGATCGCCTGCGCCTCGTCGAGCACGGCTAGCTGCCAGGCAACGTCGAGCAGCCACGGTTGACGCAAGAGCATTCCGTATGTGGTCAAAACGCCGTCGGTGTTCCCCAGTGCCTTGCCGGGGTTGTCGGCCATTTCGGCAAGCTCGTCTTTCGGGGTCTCGGACGGATGGACGAACTTTGCACGAAGTGTCGGCGTGAAACGCTTCATCTCCGACTTCCAGTTCGCCAGCAGCGATGCCGGCAAGACCAACAGCGACGGCTTGCTGTTTCGCTGCTTCTTCAATATCAACAGCAGCGCTAACACCTGGATCGTCTTGCCAAGGCCCATGTCGTCGGCCAGGCAAGAACCTAGTCCGAGCTTCGACATGAACCACAGCCAATTGACGCCCGTCTGTTGGTACTTTCGTAGCGTCGCGTTGAGTGTGCCGTCCGGCTTGATCTGTTCGATGTTCTCCGGGCTTCGCAGTTCGGCGAGCAATTGACCGAGCCACTTGCCCGCACCCACAAACGACCATTGTTGCTGTTGCCCGGCGTGATCGTCTTCAGCACCAAGGTCCACCGGAGCGCCGGCCAACAGTCGCATGCCTTCGATAAACGACAGCCCGCCGTCGGTCTGCTCTTCGACTTTCTTCCAATGGTCAAGTGCTTCGGTCAGCTTGTCGCGGTCCACTTCGACCCACCGGCCTTTAAGCAACACCAGGCCTTCTTCAGCGGCGATCAGCTCTCGCCATTCGGCTTCTGTAAGCTCCTGATCGCCCAGGGCCAATTGCACCTTAAAGTCGAGCATCCCCTTGGCGTCGAACTTTTTCTGCCGCTTCTCCCCGATAGTAACACCAACTTGTGGGCGAGGACGCTTCTTCCACCAGTCGGGCAGCCGCACCAGCACGCCGCTGTCCTCGAAAACCGGCGCCTCCTTCAAAAAACGGTACGCCTGGCGGGGTGTCCACGCCAGCGGTTGGTAGATGTCGCCCGACTCGACCAGTTCACCGACAAGCGAACTGCTTTGCGAAGCCAGGTGGACCGGCCCGAGCAGTTTGACCAGCGCCTTTTTGTTTTTTGCTCCGGCGTATTCCTGAAGTGCCTTGCTGAGCGGTTGATACTGCACCCGAGCGCCGACGGTTATGCTCGGTGCATATGTGGCCAGGAAAGCGAAAGGATAATCTTGATCGCGGCGGTTCTCGGCAAGGTGGAAACAGACCCGACCGACTTGATGCCAAAGCGGCGCCCGGCCTTTCAAGAAACCGGACAGGCCCTGCTTGTAAGATGCAATCTCGCCGCGTACCCAGGCGTCAAGGTCTTTCCAGATGTCTCCCAACACGCCGTCGGTCAGATACTCGGCACCTTGCATAGGCGGAACGCTCATGAGCATTTCGGCCAGATCCGACGATTCCGGCGGCTGGATCGCATCGATCTTGGCATCCGCGCTCTCCGGCGCATGGCAAAGCTCCGTTAGATATCGGGCGGCAAAATCCCGCCAGTAGGCAAATGACGGCGCCAACGGTGTCTCGAACTTCTCTGTGGCCAGTGCAAAAAGCCCTGACGCCTGACTGGATGTAAACGCCCGAACCACCTTGTTGAGCCGCCCGTCCGGCAATGCGTCCGAGGAGCTATCGCGGCGGCCGCGATCCTTTTCGGTCGACTCAACGGCAGCAATACGACCGAACGGAGTGAGAGCCAAATCGATACTCATTGGGCCGCCGTCTGTTTTTGCTTACGTAACATGCCGGACGTTCGTAGTGGTTCCCACTATAGCAGTGTCAAGTTGAGATTCAATGGTACTAATCTCCCGTGGAACAAGACAAATCGAACGCATGGGTAGTTTTCTCTTTAATACTTGGGGTAATGAGGTTGAGTTGCTTTCGTTCAGAGGACTTTGGTCACACCGGGCATGGCGACCGGGTAGCGACCGTTTTCGTCTGGCACCACCGGCGGCGGGGCGTCGAGGGCGTACCTTTTCGGCGCCAGGCTCATCGTGGAGTTGATCGCGTCCTCCCAGCGGATCATCTGGCCGGAATGACTGGCCATGCGGCCCATGATCGCAGTCATCGTGCTGGCGGCCCCATATCCGACCTCGTTGTGCGGCTTGTTTTGCCGGATGGCATCGAACAGCACGTCATGGTCGACTTGGTACGGGTTGGCGGCGCGGTCGCGGAAGCGCCACTTCTCGGCACCTTCGATCCGGCCGCGGCAGACGGCGGCCGCACCGCCGGTGCCGTGCGCGTGCGCCGAGATGTTGTTCCAACAGCCGGGAATCAGCCGACACTGACTGAATATCTTGGTGCCGTCCTGATAGGTGAACTCGACAAAGTGATGGTCGTAGATGTTGCCGTACTTATGGCCGGTCTGGACTTGTCGGCCGCCCTGACCCTGGGCGGTAACGGGGTGTTCGCCCTTGAGCCAATTGCAGACGTCCAGTTCGTGGATGTGCCCGTCGACGAACTCACCACCGCCGAGCCAGAGGAAATGATACGGCCTGCGCAACTGGCATTCCATTTCCGTCATGTCGGCCTGGCGGAAAACGCACGACAGCCCGCCGAAGTTCCGGTAGCATCGCATGAAGACAATATCGCCGATAGCGCCGTCGTTGAGCCGCTTGATGGTTTCCTGGAACTTGACATCGTGGCGGCGATTCAGGCCAACGGCGACTTTCAGGTTCTTTTTCTTGGCCTCTTCGTTGGCGGCGAGTAACTGACGGATGCCCGGGGCATCCACCGCGACGGGTTTCTCCATGAATACGTGCTTGCCCTGCTTGACGGCATATTCGAACTGCATGGGCCGGAAGTGTCCCGGCGTGGTCAAGATCACCATGTCCACACCGCTGTCAATCGCCTGCTTGTATGCCTCGAAACCGAGGAAGCGGCGTTCGGGCGGCACGTCGATCTTCGAGCCAAATCCTTGGTGTTTTTCCCGATCATAGCGGGCATCCTGGCCCTTCAGCAGGGCGGAAAGGCTGGCTTTGAGCTTGTCCTCTAACACGTCGGCCATGGCCCAAAGCTTGACGGGGTCCTTGGTGTTCAGCGATTGGGTTGCGGCGCCAGCGCCCCGTGCGCCGCAGCCGATCAGCGCCACTTTGATCGTCTCGTCGCCCGCCGCATGGGCGCTCCGTGCAATGCTGAGGTTGCCGGCCACGCTTGCGCCGACGGCCGCCACAGCGGAACTCTTGAGGAAGTCGCGGCGCGAACTCTTGTCGGTGCCGCCTTTGCTTGGGTTGTCATTCACGTTTGGTTCTCCTTGAATTAGAAGTTGTTCCATAACATCGCTACATCTGCCTCTCAGCCCCGAAGTGAGGACGTTACTGATTTTACGATCCTGAGGTCTTGTCCACCACATTGAACGTTCTCTTTATGACCTTCCGCTTTCCTCCTAGCTCGGCCACAATCTCAATCGCAGTCTTGGCCGACGAGACGGTCGCTTCGGCCTTGAAGCCTCCGTCCGCACCAACCTGCACAGGCCGGCCGTCTACGGTGACTTGCGCGCCTTTCTCTGCCGCCCCGAAAATCTCGACGGTCGAGGGCTTAATGGTGTCCGCGCATCCGGGCTTTGTTTGTACCAGCAGCATTGGAGCAGCGCCCAGAGCGATTATCTCCTGGGCAACTTCTCTGCGTATGCCATAGAGCTTGTCCGGATTCTTGCTGTACTCGGTCATGCTGGTTATCATCCGGCTGATGATTTCCTGGCCTCGGGCTGAACTGTCAATCCGCGCGGCGGCCGTGCCCAGCTTCTGCTTCACCTGCTCGATGGTGTGCCCAAGCAGCCAGAAGTACTCGTAATCCTCCAGCCCCTCTCGGCTCATCTCCCAGCGCAACGACGGCACGGGGCCTTCCTTGCCCGGATAGACGATGAACGCGTCGCCGGTGGGCAAGAGATCGGGTGGGTTCATGTACGGGTCGTCCGTCTTCCAGCCGTTGTAGGCGTAGTGCAAATAGCCCGTCACGCCATGTTTCCATGCCGCCCAGAAGAGCATTCGCATCTTGATCAGAGGGTAGTCGATGACCCGGTTCGGATAGCGTCCCAGCCCGCCGCGTGTGGCGACGCTGTAGAACCACAGTTCGATCTTGCCTTTGTCCTTGAGCTTGCGATACATGTCATAGTTAGTTTCTGTTGATAAATTCAGAAAAGTGGACAATCAGTTCGCATAACGGACGTGTCGGAACGTACCTGGTATTGCCAAAAAGAAACGCATCGTT
>JAUWJC010000173.1 GCA_030607895.1 Pirellulales bacterium | reverse complement strand
GTCTTGGCTACCTGGAAAAATGCGCTGCGAAACTTCTCGCGGTAGTCGGCGGCCTCGGCCTCGAATTCGGCCGCCCGCGGGTGCTTGGTCCGCTTGAGCAACCGAACCGCCGTGATCAGCCCCTTGTAGTTCCAGCCGTCGTTCCAGATCGACTGGACCTCTTTGCACTCGTCGGTAGCCACGCCGCCCGGCAGAATGCCTTCGATCCCGCCATGGCCGGTCAACCTCCGCGCGTCGCGAATCCACTCGCAAGACTTGATGATCGTTGGCGTGTACTCCTTAATGAACTCCTCGTCTCCCGAGAGCAGTGCGTGTTGTGAGAACGCCCAAAGCAGCGCGCCGTTGTCCGAGAGCCAGTTGACCGCCGTATAGATCTTGGGTGTGCCCAGATAGCCTGGGTGTGGCTGATATGCTTTCCCCGGCGGGACGGTGGTGCCTTGGTGCTTGGCGAAGACGGCCAGGTATCGTGCCGCTTGAGCGTGATATCCCATGGGATCCAGCAGCAATCCCGGCAACATGGAATTAGGGGTCGACCAGACGTTGGCATAAGTCCACGCCCCCGTCAAGGCGCAGTACTCGCCTGTGGCCGGGTCCTTTTCCGCAACCACCTCCGCCATCTTCAGGTAATGCCGGATAGCCGCCGTGACCTCCTCCTCGGGCACGTCGATCGTAGCCGCAGTGGCCGGAACCCGGCCCCAATAAGCGTCGGACTGGGCAAGCGCCTTGTCGTAGCCCAACGCGCATTCCCTCTCCATGACATCTTGCGGCGTGGGGAGGATGGGGATCAGAATGTCCACGTAGCTGCCCCGTCGGACGTCGAACTCTATTTCGATCACCGCCTCCTTCTCGCCGGAGCGGAAGCCGACTCGGCATCCCTTTTTGGCGACGATTGCCAAGCGGATCTTGCCGTCGGGCTCGCGGAGCACAGCGTACCGACTGCCTTCCGAAGCAGGTTGAAAGGACAACTTGCGCGGATACGGCTGCCAAGAGTAGCGGAGGTTCTTTGCCTCCGTCATGCTCCTGCCAATCACGGGTGCAAGGATCCTGTAGGAGAACGCGCACTTCTTCGGCGAATCCGCCTTCGGCTCCACGTCCTGGATCGACACGCGGGCCCAGGCGAACAGCGGCTCGATGCCTATCTGCACGTCCTTGGCACCTGGAATGTGGGCGAAAACCTCCTGCTGGAACCTTGCGCCTGACGTGGCGGCGCGCTCGTACGGCGACCCGCTCCAATCGGTCCGCAGCACAGGGGTTTCATGGTCATGCCTCCAGCCCTGGCGGATCGTGCCGTCGTCCGTCGGGTTGGCCAGTGACGGCCACGCGAGCACACCCTGACCGGACCATTGACGGGCCCGCCGGTTCACGTTGGGCACCGCCACGATGGCGCCGTTGAACAGCAGATTGTAGCGGAACATGTGGTTCTTCCAGCCGACCGGCGTCCATTTCTTCGGCAGTTCGCTCCACCACTCAGTCGCGATGCGGTAATTCGGTTCCACCGTGGTCGGGCTCCCCGGCTGTTCTGCTGCACGGGCGACAGTAGGAAAAACCAACCACACCAACAACGTTGCTGCGGCACATCCGACGCGTGCTGTTCTCATCATCTGTCTCCCTTGATCATGCCAGGTCTCCGGTTGTAGTTTGAGGTCAGGGTTCACACTCGCCGGGCAGCAATTCCCGCCGGGCCCTGAGACACTGCAAAAAAGGGTGTTTTTGGTATTGGCTTTCGTAAACATTAGTGGCGGAATCCCGGCTGTTTGCTGGCGATACCTGTTTGCTATACTCGGCACGGGCGAGGATTGCGATTTCCTGGACCGCTCATGTAGCCCGCCGTGCCAGCAACCATTGCTAGCACACCAGTCGATTATACTCGGCCGAGAAGTCGGGTCAATACCCTAACCCCAGAATTGCCCAGATTTGTACCCTTCGGGGGGGGGTAAACATAAGTTGTTATGGCGACGGAAGTTGCGTCAAAACGGAAAACTGAAAAAAATTTTCAAGATGGGGCAGAAAAGTGCCGTTTCTCGGGTATTCATGGCCTTTCGTGCGTTGCTTCATTAGAGCGCCTGCCGGCACACTACGCTTCAACGTGCTGGGTGCACTGAACGCCGTCTATGCCGAAGAGCTCACCGCGCAGTCCATTCTCGAAGCATTGCGAAGTCGCCGCAATTTCCGGGAAACGTCTGTGTCGCGCGGGGCCACCTCGCATGGTCAACTCCACACTGGGTGATCGTGCCGTGAAACACGCGGGTAACCGTTCCCGGGGGACTGTCCCCTTGCCCTTGCTTAAGCTGGGCCAGAGATGATCGCCCAACGACGCTTGACAACCCGTTGCGGTACTACTACGATCGACAGCGTACAGTGCGGTCGTCCCAGAGTATGTGGCTCGCGTGCGTGCAAGCACCCACCTCACCGCTTGCTTTATTCAACACCAAAGAACACTTTGTTCCCGGAAAGGAACCACACAATGCAATCGCTCACGAGAAGTCTATCAGCCGTGGCCATATTGATCGGTTTGGCGTCGGGAGTTGTCATCGGCGCGGAACAAGCCGGACAGCAGCCAAGCAAGAAAGAAACCCAAGAGCAGTTCGACGCCCGGATGAAATGGTGGCGCGACGCCCGCTTCGCAATGTTCATTCACTGGGGGCCGGTGAGTCTCAAGGGCACGGAGATTGGCTGGTCGCGTGGAAAGCAGGTGCCCGAGGAAGAATACGACAATCTGTACAAGCGGTTCAACCCGGAAAAGTTTTCCGCAAAGCAATGGGTCGACATAGCCAAAGCCGCGGGCATGAAGTACATGGTCCTCACCGCGAAACACCACGACGGGTTCTGCCTGTGGGATACAAAGACCACGTCGTACAACATGATGCACACGCCATTCAAGCGCGACGTCGTCAAGGAGCTGGCCGCCGAATGCAAGCGGCAGGGAATCGTGTTCGCGACGTACTATTCCATCTTGGACTGGTACCATCCCGACTATAACGTTTCGGTGCGCGGCCGGCCGGGTTACAAACTACCGGCAGGCCAGGCGCCCGACCTGGATCGATACGTCAAATACATGAAGACGCACCTCCGCGAACTCATCAAGGACCACGGCCCGCTGGGTATCCTCTGGTTCGACGGCGAATGGGAGAAGCCATGGACGCACCGGCGCGGCCAGGACTTGTACGCGTATGTCAGGAGCTTGCAGCCGGATATCATCATCAACAACCGCGTCGACAAAGGCCGGTCGGGTATGGCGGGAGTTACCAAAACCGACGAGGAGTACGCGGGCGACTACGACACACCCGAGCAGCAGGTCGGGAAGTTCCAAACCGGCCGGCCCTGGGAAACATGCATGACCATCTGCAGCCAATGGGCCTGGAAACCGAACGATAAGCTGAAATCACTCGAAGAATGTATTCGCATTCTGGTGAATACCGTCGGCGGTGACGGAAACCTGCTGCTGAACGTGGGCCCCATGCCCGACGGGCGGATCGAACCGCGCCAGGCCCAGCGGCTTCGGGAGATCGGCCAATGGCTCGAAAAGAACGGCCAGAGTATCTACGCAACCCGCGGCGGGCCCTTCAAGCCGGGCAAGTGGGGCGCGTCGACTCACAAGGATAACAAGGTCTACGTGCACGTCCTCAACTGGCCCGGCGACACGCTCGCCCTGCCGCCAATCGCCCAAAAGATAGTCGGAAGCAGTCTGCTCGGCGGCCCAAAGGCGGCCGTCAAACAGACCGATCAGGAAATCACTATCTCCGTGCCCACATCCGATCGAGAACCAATCGATACCGTAGTCGTTCTGGAATTGGACGCACCGGTGCGCAACTGAATCACGACCGTGGGGCTTTTGGGCCGGACGGGAATGTTGGCAGGCCCCAAAAAGGGCCAGGTTTAAATTTTTAGCACCACCCACCCGGCCCGTGCCGCAAATTAAAACAGGGACCGTTTTCGGCCCGCACCGTTTCTTACGGCTTAAAGGGCGGTGCTTCGTCGGCCGGTTTCTTACCTGAGCCGGTGACCGCCTTCAGAAGCGCGCTGCCCACCGCTTTGTGTACGTTGGACTTGCCGGTCTTGGCAGCCGGCTTGGCTTCGGCCGGTTGATCGGCATCGGCGGGCGCGGCAGGTGCATCGGTTTCCGGCACTTCGACTTCAATGAATATGTCTTCCGGCGGCGCGTCGGCCGGCTGCTGCGGTTCGCCGCTTGTGCAGCCGGAAACCAATAGTGCCACGCCCGAGAGCACCACGATCCATCCAAACCTCTTCATTACATCTCTCCGTTATGTTTGTGGAAAATCAGTAATTAGTTATCAGTAATCAGCAATCAGTTTGAAGGCTGACAAGAGCCGTTGTTTTCAAGCTCTGACCACTGACCACTGACAACTGCCTGGTTGCGTGTTTCACTCACGTCAATACTCCCGGCCGTTTCATCAAGCACGTCCACCCAAGATAGCCTTCCTCGCGGTTGGGGCTTTCGAATCGGCCGGGCCGCAAGTTGACGATATCGAACAGACTGGTCAACTCGAAGTTGATCTCGTGTTCGGAAACCTGGGGCGGACCGCCTTCACCCTCCTCCTCGGTGCTGCCGATCAGTGCCAGGTAGAGCGAGCCGGGCCGCGTAATACGCCATAGCATATCGAGCAAACCGGATAGGTCCACCCCGCGAATGAAATGATAGAAGCCGGCGTCGTAAACCAGGTCGAATTGCCCGGCCGTGCGGCCAAACTCGAAGACGTCGTCCAGCACGAAGCGGACCGGCACACCCTCCGACCGGGCCAGATTCCGCGCCCGTTCCAGGGCCAGGGGCGACGAATCGACGCCGGTGACCTCGAAACCATGTTCAGCCAGAAAGACGGCGTCGGCCCCGGTTCCGCAGCCCAATTCGATTGTCGAGCAAGGCTCGATCAGGTGCTCCTCCAGCGCCCGAACCAGTTCTCCGGCCGGTTGTCCGGTTTCCCAAGGCGGCCTTCCCCCCCGATACATTCTGTCCCAGTCGATGACCTCAAGTGATTTTGGCTCGTACAATTGCCTCATACTACTCTCCCATGGATAGCCATGTTCCTCATATTGCCGGGAAAGGCCAAGAAGACTCTTTTGATTGCCCCAGGCAAACCTTCATTGTCGGCTTCCAGGCCCGTTCGTGCAACCACCCCGCCGAACGATCCGAGCCGTCCTGTCCTGTCAAACTTGTATAAGCCGCGACCGGTGGTCGCGGTGAAGTGGTGGTCGCGGTGAAGTACGGAGGTTGTAGCGGCAGTCATTCAGGGGTTTGAAGGATGTGGGATGAACCGCTTGCGGCCCCGCAATACTGAAGCCCTAACAGCCTAAACTCCTGAATGTCCCGTGAACGGTTACGAAAAAACCGTCTGTTTTGCGGTTCTATCCGCGACCAACGGTCGCGGCTTTATATGAATAAGACGGGTTCGACGAATGTTTACTTCGGTAGCTACCGTAACTCCGCGCCGTGTCTGTCGCGGCAGGCGTCGACGATCTTTTCGCGAATCTCGTCGGCCTCTTGGTTTGTCATGGTGCCTTGCTTGGAGCGCAGAGCGATGGCCATCAAAAGGCTTTTCTTGCCGGGGCCCAGACGTTCGCTGTCGCGGTAGGTATCGCGATACTCGAGGTCCTCGAGGTACTCTCCGCAGTTGGCCCGGACTGTTGCCGCCACGTCGGCCCAGCGGACCGACTCGTCGACAACCAGATTCAAGTCGCGGGTCACTGCCGGGTAGGGCGGCTGCGGTTGGTGGCGTGGGATCAGGTCGGCCGCTTTCGCCAACAACGACAGTTTCACCTCTGCAACGGTCGTCGGCCCGCGAAGATCGAACCGCTTGAGCCCATCGGGTAGAACCTGCCCGACGTAGCCGAGGACCTGACCGTCGAGAGTCAACTGGCAGGAACCGGCCGGGTCCAGCAGGTCGTACCGCGTATCGGCGGCTTCGAGCGGTTTGGGCGAGTTCAACTCGGCCAGAATCGCTTCAATTACCCCTTTGACTTTCAAGAATCCCCGGCCGCTGGTAATACCCAGCATTAGCTCTTCGACCGGCAACTTCTTTCCGCGAGACAGATATACCTTTGCCGTCTCGAACAGCTCGATGCGCGGATTCGACAGTGCTTCGTTGGCTTGCCGGGCGCCCAGCAGGCTGGGAACCAAGGTTCGGCGGAGAAGGTCGGCACCGCGCAACACGGGCGTCAGGCTCCGCAGGGGCTCCGCGTCGGTCCAAGGGCTGAACGCCTCGGACGACTCCCGGTCGACCACGCTTATCGTCACCGCTTCGTCGAACCCCAACGCACAGAGCACGTGGCGGATTTTGTCCAGCACACGATCCTCATGGGTCCGGGTCGAGGAGACCATGGCCACGCCGACGTCCTCGGGGATTTTGTCGTAGCCGTGGATTCGGGCGACCTCTTCGACCAAATCGATTTCGCGGGTGAGGTCGCGACGCCAACTGGGCGGAATGACTTCAACACAGCCGGCGTCGGCTTTTGTTTCGGTGTTACCCAGCGCCGCGAGGATTTCGCGCACTTTCTCGGGAGGAACGTCGATGCCCAGAACCCGCTGCAACTGCGAGAAACGCAATACGATCGGCTCCCGTTTCGGCGGTAAGGGGCCGACGTCGACTACGTCCCGGCAGAGTTCGCCGCCGGCCAAATCGAGTATCAACCGGCAGCAGCGTCGGCTGGCCCAGTCGATCGCTTCGGGGTCGACACGCCGTTCGAATCGGTAGGAGGAATCGCTATGCAAGTTAAGCCGCCTGGTCGTGCCGCGGATGGAGACCGGATCGAATTCGGCCGCCTCGATTAGGATGTCGGTTGTTGTGGGGGCGATTTCGGTAACCGCCCCACCCATCACCCCGCCGATCGCAACCGGGTTCTCGCCGTCGGCAATAACGCACATGCCCGGCTCCAACTCGTAAGTCTTGTGATCGATCGCCTCGATGGTCTCCTCGGGTCGCGGCTGGCGGACGATGATCTGGCTGCCTTGGAGTTTGCCGAAGTCGAAGGTGTGCAGCGGTTGACCGCATTCCATCAGCACGTAGTTGGAGATGTCGACCACGTTGTTGATAGGCATGATGCCCACGGCCTCCAGCCGCCGGGTCATCCACGAGGGGCTGGGACCGACTTTCAAGCCGCGGATTACCCGAGCAGTGTAGCGGCAACACAACTCCGGGCAGTCGATCCGCACCTTGAGCAACTTGTCGACCGGCATCTTGCCTTCGGCCGGTTCGGCCGGTGGCAGCTTGAGTTCATGCCCCCAGAGTACGGCCACTTCCCGAGCAACGCCGATGTGCCCCAGGCAGTCGGGCCGGTTGCTGGTTACCTCGAGATCGATAGCAATATCGCCGGCCACCTCCTCGGTCCCCTCGTGATTCAGCCCGGACATCATCAGCCGCCGTTCGAGCTCTTCAAGCGGCATGTCCAAACGCACATACTGCTTCAGCCAGTTCCAGGAAACGATCATGGCGGAGGGTTGAGAGTTGAGGGTTGAAAGTTGAAGGTTGAAAGTTGAGGGTTGAAAGTTGAGGGTTGAGAGTTGCGAAGCCGCAAGCGGCCAGCTTCATCCTTCATCCCTCATCCTTCATCCTTCCCTAAAACTGGTGCAGGAACCGCACGTCATTCTTGAAGAACTCGCGGATGTCGCTGATGGCGTGGCGGCGGGCGCAAATCCGCTCGATACCCAGGCCGAAAGCCAGTCCGGTCACTTCCTCCGGGTCGTATCCGACCGCTTGGAGCACGTTCGGGTCGACCATGCCGGCCCCGCCCATCTCGATCCAGCCTCCGTGCCAGCTCATGTCGACCTCGACGCTCGGCTCGGTAAAGGGGAAGAACGACGGGCGGAAACGGATATGCACGTCGTCCTCGAAGTAGCTGCTGGCGAACAGCCGCAGCACACTCTTCAGGTCGGC
>JAUWJC010000256.1 GCA_030607895.1 Pirellulales bacterium | reverse complement strand
CCGGCCGCCCGGGCCGCCGCCGATGCCGCGGAGGCGCCGCAGGTCGGCGGGCTCGAGGCAGGGGCCGGCGGCGGGGCGGGCGTCGACGATTCGCCGGCCCAGGGGCTCGCCGATGCCGGGCAGTTGGGCGAACTCCGGCCAGTCGGCCCGGTTGATGTCGACCCTAAAGGCGGCCGTTCGCGGTTGGGCCCGATCTACCTCGATCAACCGCCCCCGAAACCCTCCTTGCGAAACCCACCAGGCGGTCGTCCCGGCCAGAGCGGCCAGCACCAACACCGCCACCCCGGCCTGATCGGCACGCCGAAGTAGCCACGTTGGGCCAGTAGGTGCTTTGGGCGAGGACTGCGAACGCATGATATCAATATGACCGATCATGCACTGGAGCACCAGATACGGTAAACTGAGTTGCTTAGCTTTGGGATGTTATGGTCCGAAAAAGGGGACAGGCACCGTCGGCAAACCGAAAACTCTCGTGAAAACCAGCCCGTGACGGAGCCAGTCCCCATTTTCGGAGCGGCAAAGGAGTTCGCGTTGAGCAAGGAATTCCATCAACAAACCTGGGACGACCGACTCGACGCCGAGTGGAGGGAAATCCTGCGGCTGGCCGTTCGCGAAGACTTGCGAGACGCCGGCGATTGGACCACTAGGGCGCTGGTGCCCGAGGAGGCCATTGGTCGGGCGGAGGTTGTGACTCGGCGGTCGGGTGTCATCGCCGGATTGCCGGGTGCGGAAACCGCACTGGAATATTTCGACGCTCGGCTTCGGTGGCAGCCGGAAACTGAAGACGGCCGGACGGTCGAGCCGGGCAACCGTATCGCGCGGATCGACGGCCCGGCCGGCAGCCTGTTGACGGCCGAGCGGACGGTCTTGAATCTGTTGGGTCGGCTCTCGGGCATCGCCTCGCTCACGCGGCGGTACGTCGAGGCGGTTCGAGGGACCGCCGCCCGCATTTTCGACACCCGAAAAACCACGCCCGGCTGGCGGCGATTGGAAAAATACGCCGTCCGGTGCGGCGGCGGTTGGAACCATCGAACGGGGCTTTTCGATGCGGTCCTGATCAAGGACAACCACCTGGCATTTTGTGCCGGAGGTGATCTGGGTTTCCCGTCGTCTTCGGATGCCGGCTCTGCCTTCACGCCGGCTGAAGCGGTGCGGCGTGTCCGGCAATTCATTCAGGTTCATGTTCCCCAATCTGGCCGGGTCCAAATGATCGTCGAAGTTGAGATTGACACGCTCGATCAGCTCGACGAACTTCTCGATGCCTCGCCGGACATCGTGCTGTTGGACAACATGAGCCCGGCCCAATTGCACGAGGTGGTTGCCCGGCGCGACGGCCGCAATCGGGCGGTCCAACTGGAGGCTTCCGGGGGCGTCACACTCGAGACGGTCCGCGACATTGCCCAAACCGGCGTGGATCGTATCAGTGTAGGCGCGCTGACGCATTCGGCCGCTTGCCTCGATCTGGCATTCGATTGGCTCGATTCATAAAGCCGCGAGCACCAGCGGCCTCAATCAGCAATCTAAAATCAGCAATCCAAAATCCCCTACACCCGCCACTGGTGGTAGTTGCCGCTGCGCATCGATGCGGCCTATTGTCAACATGGGAAGAGGCGACGCAGGCGCATTTTCGGGGCAACCGGCGCACTTGGCTGGGCAGGTTTCGCGCAGATGATCCAGATGCTCTTGTCGATTTGACTGCCGACGGGATCGAACTATATTTCCCATGCACCCGCGCCGTGGGGAGGGGCGTTGGTCAACGGCGCGGCGGGGATAGCTGGGAGCTAGAGGGGACCTCGCCGCGCCACTTTTTTAGGAAAAAAGGAAAAAGGGACCGGGTTTAATTTATGGGGAGAAGGGGAATTTAGGAAAAAGGGACCTGGTTTAATTTACCGGGACGGCCCGAAGGGTGCTTCGCATAAATCAAACCAGCCCCCCCTTCCCAGGTTTCCCTTTCCCCCACAAATTAAACCTGGTCCCTTTTTTCTGCAAGGCAGGAGTGCAGTGATAACACGCCGATTTCCTCCAGGCCGACGTTTCGCGAGTTCGACCGGCTTTTCGCTGGTCGAGGCGTTGGTTGCCTTGACGATTACCACCGTGGCCGGATCGGCGTTGCTGTTGGGTATCGACAGTTCCCTGCAAACCACCAACGAGGCGTTGGAGCAAACCATCGCCATCGGCATGGCCCAGCAGTTGATAAACGAGGTGCTCGGCGCCCGCTACACGGAAGACATGGTCGGCACTCCGCTTGATGCATACGACCCCGATCCGTACGACCCGGCGACCACACCGCCGAGCACGCAGACGCGGGAGTTATTCGAGGACATAGACGATTACAACAAGTACACGAACCAGCCGCCGCAGGACCGCTACGGAGTTGAGTTGGGTACCGATGACGGGGAAGGAAACCAGCGTCATCCCAACTTCTGGGCGCCGACCGGGTTATTCTCTCGCTGGCGGCGGCAGATACAGGGCTACTACGTCAGCGAGACCGATCTGACCACGCCGCTGCCAAGCGGTCAAACCAGCGACTATCGCGCGGTAGAGGTTCGCATTCTCTACGAGGATCCGGAACGAGGCTGGCGTGAATTGGCCAGGCTTCAACAGGTGGTTGCCCATGTTCCGCCCATTCAATAGATGTAGGGTGGGCACTGCCCACCGACATACAACATCTTGTGGTGGGCACTGCCCACCCTACACAAACTTGGCCGTACTTTGGCATCGCCGCGGCCAGGCGCGGGCCGGACTGACACTGCTGGAACTGTTGATAGCCATCTCGATCATGGTGATGACCGTCGGTGCCTTGGGCGCCCTGGCCAAGGCGGTCCAGCTTAGCGCCGAATACGGCGAAGGCCACGGCGAGGCGACTCAGCACGCCCGAGTGATATTGGAGCGGATATCGCGAATGGTCCGGGAAGCCAACGCCAACGATCTGTTTCCGGGCTTCATCGTGGTGTCGGAAAGGTCGGGCATCCGGCGGTTTCCCGACACGCTGGTGATTTGGCATTCCGACGACGAACCGGTCGACGCCGATGGTGCGTCCCGCTTACCCCGCTACGAGGAACTCATTATCTACACTCCACACGCAACGGACTCGCGGAACCCCGAGAACCAACAGGGGCTCTTGGAGATTACGCTGCCTGGTGATACGGCCACCGCGCCTTCGATCGACAACGAAACGGCTTGGGTAACGAAAATCGCCGCGGCCAAGACATCCGGCACGGCCAAGCGGGTTACGCTGACGGAACTGCTGCGCACCTGCCTGGTTGACGAATCGTCGGCCCCCCGGCGGCTGGCCGCGGTCCGCTTCGAGTCCCGCTTGCGGCCGTCGGATGACGATTGGAATCAATACAGAAGCGGGAATCTTGGCTGGGAAAATATCCCCTGGGCGCAAGGAATCCACGGCATGGAAACCGGCCTGCGGCAGGCGTGGTTACGGATGGAACTGCAACTGATGCCCGGCGAAAGGGCGGCAGAAAACGACCCGGGTGGCCAGCAGGCGATTCCTTTTTTCGGTTCGGCCTGTTTGTACTACGAATTGCAACAGTAAGGTGAGGGACGAGGGGCGAGGGATGAGGGGCGAGGGGTGCCGCTTGCGGCTTCGCAACTGATAACTGGACTTTTGCAAACTCCTCCCCTCTCCCTTTGGGAGAGGGGACGGGGGTGAGGGCACAGAGACGACACGCAGGCACGGCAAGACGTTCCTCAGCCAATCGCCCTCACCCTAACCCTCTCCCAGAAGGAGAGGGGACCTTGTGTCGGAATTTTGCAAAAGTCCACTGATAACTGACAACTGACAACCGACAACCAATCCCATGAAACACAGAACTCGCAAGGCAATAGCCACCGTCGTGGTGTTATTGCTGATTTCCATTACGCTGGCGCTGTCTTATTCGATCATGCGATCGCAGAGCATGAATACCCGAATCCAGCAGAACGCCAAGCGTCTGACCGTAACACGCCAATCGGCCAGAGGTGTCGCCCATATGGGCATGAAGTTGGCGCTGGAGAAGATGTACACCTCGGAGTGGGCGGACGACTCGGCCGGCGTGAACATGGTGCTGAGCGCGCAGGTCAACGATTACCAGCGATACGAGGTAACCTATACCACCGGCGACCCGTCGCTGGAATCCGACGATCCGGAATACGAACACCCGGAATACGAAGAGTGGCCCTACCGCGTCACGCTGCTATCGACAGGCTACGCGGCCGATCCGGAGAATCCCAGCCACGAGTGGACCCATCAAATCCAGGCGGTCGTTCAGCTTGTTCCGCGGAAGTTGTCCGACGAGCCGGCCGACTGGGATGAGATGGGGAAGTATACGCTGTATCAATACTGCGACGGGTATTTCCGGGTGAACGTGCCCTACCGCATCGAGGGCCCGGTGCGGGTTCAGAAGGAACTGGAGTTGGCCGAGGAATTGTATTGGACGGACGGCCCTCGCACTCGCTACTTGGCCGATTTGAACCTAATGCGACTGGCCAACTTGCCCGACTGGCGTCCGTTTAGCGAACCGCCCGGCGGCTCGACGAGTGCCAGCCAGACGGTCTACTTGCCCTACTCTAAGCAAGAGGGGGGAGTGGTCACTTTGCTGAACGATTCGATGGACATTGCCACGTTCGACGCCGCGGCCAACGTAGCCTCTGACTGGCAGCACCCCGGTCTGGTGGAGACGTATCGGCTTTACCCCGGCGGTAAAAGCTATTCGGCCAAAATTCTCGGATGGTACCTGCGCGACGTCACTCTCGAACCGGCGCCGGAGACAAACCCGCTGGGCATCTACTACTGCCCCTATCAGGCAATTCTCTACGACAACGTGACGATCCGCGGAACGCTTGTGACCAAGTCCGGCGCCGGCGGCGACCTGCACGTCTACGGGAAGAACGTCCACGTGGAACCGCACCAGCTTCCGCCGCTTGACGGAACCGATACACCGATCTGGCTCCCAACCGCCGTGCTTGGGGACGACCTCCGCATCCACTACGACGCCAAGGGGAGCCTGACGGGGTTCTTCGTGATGTGGGACGACTTTGAAGTGAGAAGCTCCTGGTGGCTTAAAACAGTCGAGATGACGGTTTCGGCGGGCGAGTCGGGCCGGCGGCTGGACGCTTTTTCTTACAAGCCGTCTACCCAACGAAAACCCGGACCATCTCGGCCGGATGATCTCCGCCGGTGCCGCAAAAGTGGACGGCGATGTGGAGGGCCCCGATTGCCAACTAACCGCCGGCCAGACCGTTACGTACCTTCCCGTGGTCGTTCAGGGACACATAGTAGCCAAGAACATGCTGATTCGGGGCCGCTACGACTGGTTCAAATGGACCGACTGGTGGAACAAGCAATACGCCGCCTTTATTGCCCAGGCAGATGATGACGACGGCCAAAAGTATTTCCCCGCCTGGCTTCACAGTGTCCACGGCCTGGACCCCAACCCGCCGCTGGTGATACGCAATACGACGTAGCGCCTGGATGATACCCCCAGCGGCACCGCCAAAATCGCCACGGCATCGCCAAACTCCAGTGATACGACCTGCAACATCAGCGGCCCCGATCCCGAACTCGTGACGATCGGTGCCCGATTCAAGGTCAGTACGGCTGGAAACGATACAGTGTATAGGGTGACGGGGCGAACTCCGGCGGCAACCGGTCCCACGACGAGTATCATGTTCTCGCCTGCCTGGGGCTCCCCCACGCCGGCCCAGTACGACAGCATCATGTTCCTGCCCGAGGAACTGTTGTCCGAGACGACCCCCACCTACCATTGGACTAACTATAACAATCCGATTTTCGTGCCTCATCCCGATGATGAGGGACTCCGTTGGAAGCTGTTGAAATGGACCGATAACCCGCGTGACTCAAACGAGGAGAACTAGCCATGTCTCGCCGAGCCGGTTGGACGATGCTGATTGTTGCGAATGTCCTGTTCTATTGCATGCTAAGCTTTTATCAGGCCTCCGACGCCGCGCCGTCGAAAACGAAACTGCCGTTCGCCAACGCTGTGGAACAGCGGTTCGAGATGATCGGCCAGTTGAAGGAGATCCGTTCCCTGTTAAGGGAGCAAAACGCGTTGATTAGAGAGGAACTGACGCTGCTGCGCTCCGCCAACCCGAAAGTAGCCGTGGGCGAGCCGGAAAGGCGCTGAAGAAGTGGCCAGTGGATAGTGGGTAGTGGGCAAGTGTCAATACATCAAGGTCACTTTTGTGTCGTAACAATGACAAGTGTCAATACATCAAGGTCACTCTTTGAATCGGTTTCTTGGAAGAGTGTATGCCACTTCGTTCAGGAGTGGTTGATCGGTCGGTTCGCGTCTTCGCAGGGCAAAGAGGCGAAGCTGATTTGCGTTGAGAT
>JAUWJC010000513.1 GCA_030607895.1 Pirellulales bacterium | reverse complement strand
CGACTCGACTTCACCCTGCTGAAACGCTCGTTGACCAAGCACTCTTCCGGGCTGTTCCTGTTGCCGCGGCCGGTACAGTTGGAAGACATCTCGCTGATTACTCCGGAGGACTTGCAGCGGGTGATTGGGCTGCTGAAAGCGACGTTCACGCACCTGGTTCTCGACTTGTCGAAGAGCTACAGCCCGATCGACCTGATTGCCCTGGAGATGGCCAACCACATTCTGCTGGTTACGCAACTCGACTTGCCCTGCCTGCGGAACATGGTCAGGCTGATGATGTCGTTCAACGAGATGGAGGGCATTGCCGAGAAGGTCAAGATCGTCGTGAATCGTGCCGGTTTGGAAAACGGCCAGATCACGCTCAAGAAGGCCCAGGACACGATCGGCAAGGAGATCTTCTGGCAGTTACCCAACGACTATCGCACGATGATCGAGGTTCGCAACAACGGCATGCCGTTGGTCGAGCAGGCGCCCAAGGCCGCCATCACTCATTCCATCGTTGCCTTGGCCGAAGCGCTTTCGACCGACGAGAAGGTCGAGATGCCGGCGGTGGGGACTTCGAAGCCGGGCATCGGCCGCCTCTTCAATTTCTGGCCCTCCAAGAGTGGAAAGTAGCCCCCGTTCATTGTGTGGCACGTCCGGAGAGCGCAGCGAAGGGCGTGGTCCCGGCTGCCGGCAAGTCCGAAAATGGGGACTGGCTCCGTCACGGGCTGGGTTTTTCGGGAGTTTCCGGCTTGCCGACGGTGCCTGTCCCCTTTTTCGGACGGGTAATGCCGAGCACCGTGGAAAAAGGGGACAGGCACCTCGCGGCTACGGTTTTCCCCGCAATTCGGGCCGATATCGGCACCGAGTTTTCAACACCCCAGTGCCAGTCCCCATTTTCCACTGACCGCTTACAGTTTGAGTAAGTTAGTGGCCAGTGGTCAGTCACCACCGACAACTGACAACTGACCACTGACCACTAATTACTGACCACTGATTTCGCCCGCCATGTCCCGTCCGCCTCAGCCGACCGAATTGACCGTCGCACTGGTCGGCAATCCGAACACGGGCAAGTCGACGCTTTTCAGCGACCTGGTGGGCGTTCGTCAGCGGGTGGGGAACTACCCGGGCGTTACGGTCGAAAAAACAACCGGCCAGATGGAGCATGAAGGTCGGCACTACGAATTCGTCGACCTGCCGGGGCTGTACAGCCTGGCTCCCCGCAGCCGCGACGAGATGGTGGCTGTCGACTTGCTCTTGGGGCGTCATGCCGGGTCGGGCCACGTTGACGCCGTCATCTGCATTGTCGATGCCAGTAACCTCGAGCGAAACCTTTACTTGGTTAGCCAGGTACTGGAACTAGGCTTGCCCACGGTGATAGCGCTGAACATGCTCGACGTGGCCAAGGAGCACGGCATCTCGCTGGACATTGAAAGGCTCGACCGGCGACTGGGTGTTCCGGTTGTTGCCACGCAGGCCAACCGGCGAATCGGCATTGCCGAGTTGAAGGCCGCTTTGGCACGGGTATCGGTCGAGCCGGTCCGGCCGCATCCCACGCCGTTCCCTGAAGCGTTTCAGCAAGAGGTCGACCGATTGGAACGGCTTTTGGCCAGTCGGCCGGAAAACGCCGACCGCAACAGACCGCTTCCACGTTGGCTAGTCGAGCGTCTGTTGCTCGATGTGGACGGCTACCTGCAAGAGGCCCTGTTTCCCGACGAGAGTGACGGACTAAGCGGCGAGTTGCAAGCCGCCCGGGCCAGGTTGGCCGAGGCCGGCTGCGAAGTGCCGGGCGTGGAAACCGCGGCACGATACGGCTGGGCGAAAGAGACGCTAAGCGGCGTCCTAACGGAGCCCAGCCAGTACAAGCCCACGGTATCCGATCGGATCGACCGGCTCCTTACCCACCGTGTTTGGGGCACGCTCATCTTTGCGGTATTGATGGTGGTCATGTTTCAGTCGGTATTTGTTTGGGCCCGGCCGCTGATGGGTTGGATCGACCTGGCGATGTCGACCATCGACGCGTGGGTCAACGGGGTAATGGCCGAAGGGGCACTGCGAAGTCTATTGGCGGACGGCGTGGTCGGCGGCGTGGGTGCGGTCCTGGTCTTCCTGCCGCAGATACTGATCCTGTTTCTTTTCATCGCGATCATGGAAGACTGCGGCTACATGGCCCGGGCAGCGTACCTGATGGACAAGATGATGGTCCGCGTGGGGCTCAGCGGCAAATCGTTCATTCCGATGCTCTCGTCGTTTGCTTGCGCGGTGCCGGGCATAATGGCCGCCCGGGTTATTGCCGACGAGCGCGACCGGCTGACCACGATCCTGGTTGCGCCGCTGATGACCTGCTCGGCAAGGCTGCCGATTTATGCCCTGCTGATTGCCGTGTTCATTCCCAACCGAAGCTATCTCGGTGGGTTGATCAGCTTGCAGGGGATTACCCTGGCGGCGTTGTACCTACTGGGGATCGTTACCGCGGTGGTAGTGGCGCTGGCCTTGAGAAAGACGGCTCTTCGCGGCAAGACACCCCCGTTTCTGATGGAACTGCCTACATACAAATGGCCTTCGGCGCGGACGGTTTTCCACCGCGTTTGGCAGCGTGGCTGGTTGTTTATCCGTTGTGCGGGAACGATGATCCTGGCCGTCTCGATCCTGGTCTGGGCCGCAATGTACTATCCGCACCGTGCCGACGTGGTGGAAGCACCGTTTCGGGCGGAGAAACAGCAGCTTGAAGCCAAACTTGCCGCGCTGGGGCCGGAAGCCGCGGGGCGCGAAGAAGTCGCCGCGAAATTGGCCCAATTGAACCACGAGATACTTGGGGCATATCAGCGTCAGAGTTTTTTGGGCCGCTTGGGTCGCTTGATCGAGCCGGCCGTCAAGCCGCTCGGTTGGGACTGGAAAATCGGCTGCGCCGTGATCGCCTCGTTTCCCGCCCGCGAAGTGGTCGTCGCCACATTGGGCGTAATCTACAACCTGGGCGAAGATGTAGACCTCGAGACGGAGGAAGAGACAACGCAACTGCACGCGAGACTCCGCAACGCCACCCGCAACGGCACCGACGAGCGGGTGTTCAACGTACCGGTTGCATTGTCGATCATGGTATTCTTTGCCCTGTGTGCTCAATGCGCGGCCACGTTGGCGGTCATCAAGCGCGAAACCAACAGTTGGCGGTGGCCGGCGTTCACCTTCACTTACATGACCACACTAGCCTACCTGGGAGCCTTGATTACATATCAAGTAGGCATGTGGATTGGAGGGTAGGGGAGGGATGAAGGATGAGGGATGAGGGATGAGGGATGAAAGCGAAAGGACGGGCAAGCCGCTT
>JAUWJC010000022.1 GCA_030607895.1 Pirellulales bacterium | reverse complement strand
CGCGGCATACGCGTTTGGCGGTCGCGGTATGCGCACAGCACACGTTTGCATCGTCTGGCACGAAGCCCAATTATGAAACAACTCTACCCCAAGCAGGTCAATACCAATCGCATTCCCTCGAAGGCTCCGAAACGGACAGCGGAAACGGCATTTTAGGGTAACAAAGCGGTCACCGTAAGTAAGTATTGCAGCGAGGGTTAGGACGTCGCGCACGCGTAACTTGTAAACTCGGGCTAGGCGGTCGATGACGTCGGAGCGCAACGTCCGTTCGCCCGTCAGGAAGTCGTCCAGCACAAGCGGTGTGATGCCGGCTTGCGTGGCGATTGCCGAGAGCGACAGCTCGCTGTCGTGGATTCCTCGGCGGAGTTCCCCGCTCAGGGTGGTTTCTTCGCGCGCCTCCTTTCGCATCTGGTCTCGCGCGGCCATTTCGGGCAACTCGGCGGCAATCTGCTCTCGGTGCCGCCTGAGGCGCTGCTGCTCGGTGGTGCTAAGCTCGCGGGTGATTCGGCGTGTTTTTCGCTTTTCCATGGCACCATTATCGTGGTTTTGGAACTTCGTAAACCGTCACCGGCGGGATAGGATATTCATAAACACGGTGAAAATATGATACGCCCGACGATAATGCTTGGCAAGCCCGGTGGGGTCGAAGATCATGGGGGAATTCCGGGGATACCTCACTGGTCTGTCTTCTTCGGCGGGACGCCGTCCCTTTTTTCGGTCGCAATGGACGGTCGAGGGGCTTTGGGACGGGCGAGATCGGGGTGAAATGAACGGGACAGGATTGACAAGATTGACAGGATGAAAAGAAAGAATCTTGTGAATCCTGTAAATCTTGTCCAACATACGTTGCGCCGACCGGAAGTAACGGTGGCATGGCTTGTAGGGGTACCGTGCAATGGTGAAGGCTGCCGCCGCCCGCGCGTGGCCCTATTCTCCGCGGATTCGGGTGTATGGTTTTGCGAGAGGCAGTCGAGGTGCGCGCGGGCGTGGGCCACGTAGGTTATGCTTCAGCATAACGCATTCGGGCGCGATGTTATGCTGAAGCATAACGCATTCGGGCGCGATGTTATGCTGAAGCATAACCTACACACCGATTTTCGTGCAAAGTGAGACCATGACAGTGAAGACACCAGTTCATATTCTCGTTGCCGTGCTTGGGACAATTGGAGTTGTCTTCTGCGGATGTGAAGCTCCGCGGGCGCCGGCGCCCGAACCGCCGACGGTTACGGTTGCGTTGCCGGTTCAGCGGGATGTTGTCGACTACGCGGAGTTCACCGGCAAGACAGAGGCCTCGGAGTTCGTGGAAATCCGCGCCCGGGTGCAAGGCTTCCTGCAGAGCGTGGACTTCGTCGACGGATCGATGGTGAAACAGGGCGACCAACTCTTCCTCATCGAGCCCGAACCGTTTAGGGCAACGCTGGATGCGGCCGAAGCCAAACTGAAACAAACCGAGGCGAAGCTGAAGCTGACCGAAGCGAATCTTGAACGGGCCAAACAACTGATCGTCAAGAAGGCCATCAGCATGGAGGAGTACCAAGGCAAAATAGCGCAGCGCGACGCCGCCGCGGCCGAGCTGCTGGGCGACAAGGCCGATATCGAGCGGGCGAAGATCGACTTGAGCTACACGAGTATCCACGCACCGTTTGCCGGTCGCGTGGGCCGGCACCTGGTCGATCCGGGCAACCTGGTCGGCGGCGGCGAGAAAACTCTGTTGACGACGATCGTCAAGATGGACCCGATGCACGTTTACTTCGACGTTAGCGAGCGGGTCGTGCTCGGCCTTCTCGAGTGGCGGCGGAAACATCCCGAGGCCGAGGACACGGAGGCCGACTTGAAGGTCTACCTCGGTTTGGCCAACGAAGAAGGATATCCGCACGAAGGCATACTGGATTTCCTCGACAACCGGGTTGACCCCACCACCGGCACGGCACTAATTCGCGGCGTGTTTGAAAACAAGGGCGGCTTCCTGTATCCGGGCCTCTTCGTTCGCGTCCGCATTCCTCGCGAGACGCAGAAAGACGCGCTGTGGGTGCGCGAGCGGGCACTGGGGACCGACCTGGGCGGCAAGTACTTGCTGATCGTCGGCAAGGACAACGTCGTCGAGTTGCGCCACGTCGAGTTGGGCACGTTGGTTGGCCAGATGCGGGTAATCCGCAAGGGTCTCGCGCCGGGCGACAGATACATCGTCAATGGCACGCAGCGTGCTCGCCCCGGCTTGCCCGTCAACCCGCAAATGGCCAAGCAGAAGAAGCCCGACGCCGTGGGCGACGACAGCCCGCGAGAATGAATATCGATAAGCGGTCACGGCCGCCACCGGCACGAACAAACACGGCCACGGATGAAACACGGATGCGACACGGATAGTGAAGAATACACCACGGAGTCACGGAGGATACGGAGAAGACTACGAGAAAGATAGGGATTTTGCTTACGATAGAGTTGAACTTCATGTTCTCCGTGTCTCCGTGGTGAAGACAACATTGTAGTATTAGTCTCGGTAATGCTTCACCTTGATCCGTGCTCAATCCGTGTTTCATCCGTGGCCGAGAAACTCCCGTGAACAGTTACCGATATTCGCATTGAGAATCCGGAAGTTATTTCGCGGCTAGTCCGAGGAAAGTAACCAGCATGTTCAGTCGATTTTTCATCAACCGGCCGATATTTGCTTGTGTCGTATCGATTGTGGTCGTGCTGATCGGCGGCATCACGGTTCCTTTTCTGCCGGTGGAGCAAACTCCCGACATCACGCCGCCGACCGTTACGGTAAGCACCACGTACCCCGGCGCGAGTCCCCAGGTGGTTGCCGAGACGGTGGCCGCGGTGATCGAGGAGCAGGTCAACGGCGTGGAGGACATGATCTACATGTCGTCGAAGTCCTCCGACGACGGCAAGTACGAGTTGACCGTGAGCTTCGAGGTGGGCACGGATATCGACATGGCCACCGTGCTGGTTCAGAACCGGGTTGCGATAGCCCAGCCCAAGCTGCCCGACGAAGTCAAACGCGAAGGCGTCAAGACCGAGAAGAAATCGACCAACATGGTGCTGATGGTCAACCTGATCTCGCCGGACGGGCAATACGACGAGATATACCTGAGCAACTACATCACCACCCGCATCAAAGACGTGCTCAGCCGCGTTCCCGGCGTCGGGTCGGTGACCGTGATCGGGGCCAAGGACTACGGGATGCGTATCTGGCTGGACCCCAACAAGCTCAAAGCGCGGGACCTGACAACGGGCGACGTTGTCAACGCGATTAAGGAGCAGAACGTGCAGGTGGCGGCCGGGCAAATCGGCGCGCCGCCCAGTCCGCCGGGCCAGGAGTTTCAGTACACGGTCAATACGCTTGGCCGGCTGTCGGATGTCGATCAGTTCAGAAACATGATTCTAAAGGTGGGCCGAGATAGCCGAGTTCTTCGCGTGCGGGACGTTGCCCGGGTGGAGTTGGGGGCCCAGGCCTACAACTGGTCGGTGCAGCTCAACGGCGCCCCCTCCATTGCCATCGGTATCTACCAGTTGCCCGGGGCTAACGCCCTGGCGGTTGCCAACGGCATCCGCGCGGAGATGGAACAACTCGCCGAGGCCTTCCCGAAAGGTGTCGAGTACACCATCGCCTACGACACGACGATGTTCGTCAAGGCATCGATCCAAGAGGTGGTGGAAACGCTGCTGATTGCCGTGCTGTTGGTGATCCTGACGGTGTACGTCTTCCTTCAGGATTTCCGCACCACGCTGATACCGGCCATTACGATTCCCGTCTCGCTCGTCGGAACGTTCGCGGTGATGATGGTGATGGGGCTCTCGATCAATACGTTGTCGCTGTTTGGTTTGGTGCTGGCCATCGGCATCGTGGTGGACGACGCCATCGTGGTGGTCGAGAACACGATGCGGATCATCGACCAGGAGAAGCTGTCGGCCAAACAGGCCACCGCCAAGGCCATGATGCAGGTGACCGGGCCGGTTGTCGCAACAACGCTGGTGCTTCTGGCCGTGTTTGTACCCACGGCGATGATGGGTGGAATCACGGGCCGATTGTATCGGCAATTCGCTCTGACCATCGCCACGGCAACCGTCTTCTCCTCGATTAACGCGCTGACGCTCAGCCCGGCACTGTGCGGCATGTTGCTGCGGCCAACGCCCGAAAAGCGTGGCTGGTTCTTCCGCGGGTTCAACCGTGTCTTCGATCTGTCGACCGGCGGCTACATGGGGATCGTCAACCTCTTGGTCCGCCGCACGGCAATTGCAATGGTTCTGCTCTTGGCACTTGTCGGATTGACCGTGTTCGGGTTCGTGAAGGTGCCGACCGGTTTCATCCCGGACGAAGACCAGGGGTACTTCATCGTCTGTGCCGAGTTGCCCGACGGTGCAACGCTCGAGCGGACCGAAGGAGTCATGGACCAGATTAACAAGGCGCTCGCGGGAACGCCCGGTATTTCCGACACGGTCGCCGTCACCGGCTACTCGGCATTGGATACGTTGGTCACGTCGAACGCGGGCACGTTCTTCGTGATCCTCGATCCGTGGGAAGAACGCACGGATGCGTCGCTCAAGGTGGACGCGATACTCCGGAAACTCCGCCCGCGGCTCGCCAAAATTCAAGACGCCGTTACCCTGGCGTTCCTGCCGCCGCCGATTACGGGGCTTGGCAACGCGGGCGGGTTCGAGTTCTTGTTGCAGGACCGGGGCGATGCCGGCTCGGCCCAGTTGCAGACAATTGCCGACGACCTGGTCCACGAGGCCGGCGCCGACCCGGTGCTTACGCGGATGAACAGCAACTTCCGAGCCGGCGTGCCGCAACTGTACCTCGACGTCGACCGCACCAAGGCCAAGAAACTGGGTGTCCCATTGCAAACCGTCTTCGGCACGCTTCAGGCCTTCCTCGGGTCGGCCTACGTCAACGACTTCAACATATTCGGCCGGGTTTACAAGGTGATGATCCAAGCCGACCACCAGTTCCGCAACCGGATCGAAGACATCAACCGGCTTGAAGTTCGCGATAACACCGGCCAAATGATTCCGCTAAGCACGTTACTTACAGTTAGCGACACGGCCGGACCCAAAACCATCTTCCGCTACAATATGTATCCGTCGTCCACCATCACCGGCCAGGCCGCACCCGGATACAGTTCCGGCCAGGCGATCAATACCGTCGAGCGCATTGCCGGCCAAACGCTGCCGCGGTCGATGGGCTACCAGTGGTCGGGCGTAACCTACCAGCAGATCGAGGCGGGAACTCAAACGCCGATAATCTTCGGCCTGGCGCTGATCTTCGTATACCTCTTCCTCGCCGCACAGTACGAAAGCTGGTCGATCCCCCTGGCGGTGCTCTTTTCCGTGCCGTTGGCCATACTGGGTGCAATCGCCGCCACCTGGGCCCGGGCACTGGACAACAATATCTACACGCAGATCGGCCTGGTCCTGCTGATCGGCCTTTCCGCGAAAAGTGCCATTCTCATCGTCGAGTTCGCCAAGCAGCGTCGGGCGGAAGGAAAACCAATCATCGACGCAGCCGTCGAGGCCGCCCGGCTGCGGTTCCGCGCAATCCTGATGACGGCCTTTTCCTTCATCCTCGGTGTCGTTCCCTTGGTGATCGCCAGCGGTGCCGGCGCGGCCAGCCGACAAGCACTGGGTACCGCGGTGTTCGGCGGCATGTTGGTCGCCACCGTGTTCGGTGTCTTCCTGATACCCGTACTCTATGTCGTAGTCCAGCGCACCAGCGATTGGGCCCGGGGTATCCGCGACGAGTAAGGGCCGGTTGACGCCCCTGCCTTCCAGTTGCCGCGGGCTGTATCATGAAGTGGTCAGTAGTTCGCTTGGGATTTTCATGTACGTGGACCGCGCGCCGCCCGAGGTAGTCACAACGTACCGAACCAGCAAGATCGAGAAGTACAGGAGCCGACCATGAAGGCGACCTACGACGCAAAGAGCGACACGTTGACCTTGAAGTCCTCGACGCATCGAATCGGGTGGCCGAAGCCAGGACCATGCAATTTCAGGTAGCCGACTGACGCTCGAACCGAAGTCGCGATATTCCGCCGCAACCTACGCCCCCAAAAGCCCGGCGGTCCCCGAACCAACGAAAAGTAGTATTGTGTCCGGAACACCCGAAATATCCGTCGCAGTAAAAATGCAGCCTCTCTTCGCCTCAGAAAAACGAGAGCTGCCGTGGTGCGCCCCGCCTTTGCGTGCGCTTAGCGCCCTTTACATCGTGCCATTCGTACAATCGGTTAAGCGCCCTCACCTCTTCACTCTTGAAGGAAAATCGCTCACCAGTCCTTGCCCTTTGCAACAGCATCTTTAGTATATCGACCGCTTGTTGTTTTGCGCTCCGTTGTACCCAGAAAGGATAGGGAAGTCGCTCGAAGTCCTTACTTTGGATGTTCCTCGTATGGTTGAGGACTTTCTTCAGGATCATGTTGCACAGATCCGTCAGCGCCCACCCGAGGATGAAGAAGAGTTCGTCGTACTCAACCCCTTCTCTCAGAAATGCGCATGGTGCCCCGCTGTCAAGGATGTAACCAGCAGGCAAGTAGCGTGCGTACAGCCTTGACGCTATGAGCGCCCACGACAGGCCTTCCCGACCAAAGTATCTCTTACCCCCAACCCCATGCAGATACCACTTCCCGGTCTTCTTGAATCTGTACACATACTCTCCATCATCTCGCCAAAACACGACCCATTCAGGATCAGAGTAGATGATTTGAGAGCATGCTTTGTTGTAGTCGCGATAGTCCGGGTGTGGGAGCGCCACGCGCATCGCGGTCTCTCGACTGCTCCACTTTATCGCCTTCTCTGTAACTCCTCCAGCCTCCATCTCCCGCAGTCGCTGCAGCCGGCGGTTAGAAATTTTGCCAAGGCGTGCACGGGCCAACTCGTGTTCCACCGTGATCTTCTGTTCGCAAAGGGCAAAATCATAGGGTTCTTCGATCAGTCCGTTGGTAATTTGTCGCACGAAGAGGCTGTTCTTACCGATGGTCATACCCGACGTCGCGACCATCTTATCACCGAGGGTGCCGCCGCCGAAGTATCTCGCCATATCAGTATCTACTCGCCAACTCGCATTGGGTGTGACCTCAATCTCGGCCAGCGGGATCGCTTTCCCGAAAACAGTGATGTGCGGCGAAGCCCTGTGTTGTTTGGTGACAGTCAAGAGCAACATGTCTTGGTTCGTGTCAGAGAACGTCCCTGGCACTTCTGATATGCGCACGTCGCAGTACGACTGAAGCAACAGTCGAAGCCCCGTCATAGTCGGAATCGTCAAGAGAGTGTCGCTACAGATGAACACCAGCGTCCCCCCAGGCTTCAGGAGATCCCCGCTCTTAACAATGAAAAAGGCGTACGTTTCCTTCTTTATCTTCTTGCCGTTGCGGACGCCGAAGATCGCATCCAGCGGGTCCTGAAGGCATGGTTCTATGCTCCCGCCGAAAGGTGGATTGCCAATGATCAAGTCAAACTGCTCAAGAGCGCACGGAGAATACCGTCGCGGATCTATGGCCGCCGTTCTATCGCACGAAGGAGGAAGCCAAGTGAAAAAATCGCAGACTTCCAGGTTGGCGGGCACAGGACCGAAACCGCGTGCTCGCCATATGTCCCCGAAGGCATCGTATGCCGCAGCGTCGATTTCACAGCCATAGAGGTTGTTCTGGCACCAGTCGCGAAATTCATCGGGAGTCAGGGCAGATGCAAGTGTTTCGACAACCGGGAAGATGAAGGCTCCCTTGCCGAACGATGGCTCCAGTATCCTACTATCAGGAGATAGGGGAACTTCTCTGACAATTGCCGCAGCGGTGGTATCCGGCGTGAAGTACTGGCCAAGCTGTCGTTTCGGATCTCGGGAAAGGCGTGTCACACTCATTGGAGACGTAGGGCCCCTTGCGTATCTGGTGTTACGGCGAACGTGCCGTCTTTCATGAACCTCTCAAAATCCTTCTGGAAATCGCCGAAGTCGCGCTCACGGTTCTGCCTCAATCGTTTCTCACCGTCCTCGTACAATTCCATCAGTGTGCGGACTTTGTCCTGGATGTCAAGTTTCGCGGGCCTGTCGGGATCGTATTCTTGGAAGAAGCGGACGGCTCGCAGCATCATCTGGCCTGGGCCAGAATCAAAGGGCACATAGTCCAGCCAATCGAGCATATCGACGAAATAGACAGAGGGTGCAATTGTGTTCGGGCCGATCGCCATCTTGACGATCAAAAGGTAGTAAGAGTCGATCTGCCGTTGCATTATCGCCCTTAGGACTTTCTTGAGGGAAACGAGATTCGGCTGGCCTTCAGATCCAACGATTCCTGTCTTCACATTCACTGCGTGATAGATGTTTCCATCCCGAAGCCACACATCGCCCATGCTGCGGGACCGTTTAACGCCCGCCCGACTGCGTTGATGTGCCGTGATATATTTCAACGTGAGCAGGGCTGTGGTCTTCTCATCGACCAAGTCGGCGAGCTTGTGGCCAATCTCCTTGCCCTTTGCGATGCCAACGATCACGGGTTTCTCGACCTCCTGTTTCCAGTATTCCAAAGTGTCTGCGGTGACGGACGAAATCATCTTGTCTGACAGCATGTGCATTCTCTCCAAGTATCCTGGGCGGCCAGAATCAGAGGGGGTGCCCAAGATATCCCCACCCGCTATGCGTGGGTATTCCGGAATACCCCCGTTTCCCTGTGACCCCATTTCCGTGACCCCATTTCGCGTGTCACCCCGTTTCCGGTGGGCCTGCCTGGAGTCTTCGGCATATTACTTGTGGGCCCGTCAGAGATTTCTGGAGGGGCAGTGTTGTCATCTTTGGGTAGCGATTGGAACAGTAGCACACACGTAATAGTCAGTGAAACGAATATAAAGGCCATCACCACAATATGAATAGCTTTTACTAATCCCTTCGCTGTGTTGAACATGGCAACAACAGCTATGTGCAACCCCGAGCCGAACATGGCGAGAAAGACGAGCACCAGGATGGCTTCCTTGACCCGTACCTGCGATGAGAGGGTATGCTCTTGCCACACGAGCCAGCAGCCCCACAATCCGAAAACAATTAGCCAAATGATCAATAGAATCACCCGCTGCAAAATCTTCGGTCGAAGTAGTGGCGACAGACACTTGTCAGCCAGTGCGGGCCAGTTCTGTACAAAAATCTCGGCGGGGGTGCCTGTCGTGACTGCATCTTCATCTTCGGAAGAAGCCGAAAACCTTTCAACATCGGTAAATCCAGTTTCTTCAACTGACCTCGGCTCATCAGTAGGCAGAGCAGAAATCAGGTCGGGCAAATCAGTGACGGACTTCTCAGTTTCCGGCGAAGTACTTATGGATAATTTGTCAAGCAAGTATTCGTCCGGGCTATCAGTCCCAGACCCGTGCCCAACAACGAAGGGATGTTCCTCAGACGGCATACGCAAAGACGCACTTTCGCTGGACATACGCTGTCTTTTGGAGCGAGTCACGGCTTACCCTTTGACGATAAGCTTCCTGATTCGTTGATGCCGATTCCAAGCCTCGCGTGAAAACACTTCGACCTTGGAAGCAATCTCCCCGACTGTCATCTCTTTTTCTGGCTTCACGAAATAGTCGATATAGTAGTATAGCCCGACATCATGTAGAGCCGATTCTTCTCTGTTCTTGAAGAACTGCTCCTTCAATTGCTTTCGTCTCATCGGACCACAGTGTGTATAAAATTCGCCATACTCGTCTTTGAAATTGAAGGGGACTCCCACATCCATCAGTTCGACGTCATTCCCGATGACCGAATAGCCGTCCTGCTTGAGATCGCAATACCGATCCTTGACATGATCTCTAAGCTGCTCAAACGGTCCCGAGAAACGAGTGCAAAAGCGAAGCTTTACACCTAGCCGCAATACATTGACTTTCTCGCCGAATTCAGGGCATGACTCAAGGAAACAAAGAAGGCTATATGCTTTCTTATGGAATTTGCTGTGATCATCTACGTCAACCATGAACATGCCGCACGCGTTAAACTCCACGGTTGCCTGTATCGTCCGACCTTTATCATAAACGTCGAAGCGATTATCGATGATACCCCACTCGGACAACTCAAGGTGCTTCGAGAGTCTCATCGCCCAATCACCCCGATGGTCCAAAACGCGTGCATTCGGCGAGTATCGCAACTGAAAAGCACAGTCGTTTGGTAAGAATTGGTGCTGCTGTGTTGCCATAATTGCCCTCGCACAAGTGATCCCATACTAACCGTAAAAACACCTCACCCATCACGCGAAGTGCCTAAGCTTCAAGCATTCTAAGCCCCAGCCCATTCACTCGCAAGCCATTAGTTGGCTCGATATGGGGCATATTCTTTGAGACTGTAGGGCAAAAGAACGGGACATCACCAATGCTGTTCGAATTCCGGAATTCCGGGGGAATTCCGGCGACACAATGCCAATTATTGGGGGGAACTATGGGGTCAGAGAAAGCGCTGGGATAAACCGGCATGGAGTAGCAGGGCACGTTTGGGATCAGGTTGGTGTTAGGCATTAGTGGAGTTGGTGGGCTAGGAGATCCACGGTTTTCTTCAATTTGGCCGTACGGGATTCGCCGCGAGTGATCGCCGCGTTTTGTCACGGACTTGACATACCGCGGGCGGTTGGCTATACTTTGGCTATCCTGAGGAGATATGGCCATGATGACGAAAGTGCAAAAATGGGGCAACAGTCAGGGGCTCCGCTTGAGTAAGCAACTGCTTCTGGATGCGGATATCTCAGTGGGGGATTCCGTGGACCTGGCCGTGCGGGAGGGAGTCATTGTGATAACGCCCGTCAAACGCGTGCGCGGCAAGTGTGATCTGAAAGAACTCGTCAAGCACATCCGAGCACGCAAAGCAAAACGCATCGGCAGAGCACCCGAGCAACTACTGGCGGAGGCGCTTTCACTGTTGGACGCCTGCATCTACTGAGCTTGCCTTCCGGCCGTGGCGGGCGGTATTATTGGCGTTTGTAAAGCCGCGACCAGTGGTCGCGGTATTCGGGTTGACGGCCCGCTGCTCGGGAATACCGCGACCACTGGTCGCGGCTTTACAACGATGTTGTCCGGATGTCCTCACCCAATTCAGGAGCATAACGTGCGTCCTTGGAAACTTGCCGAAACGAACTACGGAACCGTCAAGGAAAACCACTACGAAGTGGCCGTGCTGCCCATCGGTGCCACCGAACCACACAACCTGCACCTGCCTTACGGGATCGATGCCCGCGAGGGGGAGATCGTGGGCGAGACCATCTGCGAGGCGGCCTACAAGCGGGGGGCGAAAGTGATCCTGCTGCCTACCGTGCCATACGGTACCGACTCGAACATGATGGAATTCCCCTTCGCGATGAACCTCTATCCTTCCACGCTGGCCGCGGTCATTACCGACCTGGTCGATTCGCTGGTGAAGCACGGGATCCGCAAGATCGTCATACTCAACAGCCACGGGGGCAACGATCTGAAGTCCGTCTTGCGCGAACTGTACGGCAAGACGCCGGCCCATCTGTTCCTCTGCGATTGGTGGAAAGTGATCGCCGACGTCCACGACGATATCTTCGAAGAGTACGAGGACCACGCCGGAGAAATGGAAACCTCGTTTGCAATGGCCTATTTCCCGGACCTGGTCGGTCGGCGGCCCGACGGCACGCTGACGGCCGACGAAGGCCGCTGGGCCGCGGCGCGGTTCGAGGCAATCAACCGCGGCTGGGTCGGCATCACTCGGCCTTGGCACCTATTGACCACCAATTCGGGTGTAGGCAACCCCCACAAGGCCTCGGCCGAAAAAGCACGTCGAATGATGGAAATTCTGGCCGACCGCCTGGGCAGTTTCCTGGTAGAACTTTCCGAGGCCGAGTTGGACGAACGGTTTCCATATTGAGGGGGAAAACCCGACAGGCACCCTTTTCACCCGGCACCTGTCTCCTTTTCCTCGCCGATATTCCGCAAAAATACCTCTGTAGTGGGGGTGTGACGTGGGCCCTCAAACGGCTATAATCAACAATCACCCGACAGAAAGCTAGGGGTTCAGGGTTTAGGGTTCAGGACTTGCAGTTCGACATTTGCCTGCAAGTCCTGAACCCTGAACCCTGACCTCTGACCCCTGACCTCTGACCCCTCTGCTCGGTTTGAGGCGAGGCCTCCTTAGCCTTCTATCGGGTCGTTGATAATCAATGGTTTGGTAACCTGACGCCCAATGGTGGTTTTCTTATGTGTACTCTGGCGATTCTGTATAAAAGCGTTCGCGATGTTCCGATTCTGGTTGCTCAGAATCGGGACGAGTTCTTCGAACGACCCACGCAAGGGCCCAAAATCCAGTAGGGTAAGCCGCGGGCGGTCTGTGGAATCGACCGCAAGGCAGGAGGGACCTGGCTGGGGGTCAATCAGTACGGGCTGTTTGTGGCCGTGGCCAATCGTCCCAAGACGATCGTGCCGGCGGAGCCGCACTCTCGCGGACTGCTCTGTCGCAAAATGCTCACCATGCGCAACACCAAGGAGGCGGTTGCCCATGCCACCCGCGAACTGGCCGGCGGCACCTACGCCGGCGCGAACTACATTTGTGCCGACGCCGAAAGCGGCGCCGTAATCTACAGCGGCAACCGGTTCGAAGTCGTCGAACTCACTCCCGGACTACACCTTATCACCAACGGCGACTTGAACGATCCGCACGATCCGCGCCAGGAGTTCATACTGCGGCAACTCACGCTTCAGAAGCTCGATTCGGCCGTGACGTTTCTGGCCGTGGCCAGCCGGGCCTTTTCCCGGAAGCCGGATGTCTCCGGGCGCCGCGGCGCAATCGTTATCGGCAAGGAGTACGGAACCGTCTCGTCGACGCTGCTGTCGCTGGCCACGAAGATCCAAAACGCCATTTACCAATACTGTCCCGGTGCCCCCTGCGACTACTCCTTCGACGACTGTTCCGCGCTTCTGCGGCAAGTGCTCTCGACTGATAAAAATAAGAGCAAGAAATAGGACCGCTTGGAAGACTACTCGTGCAATGGATGGCCCTTTTGCTGGTGGCCGTGCCCGCGATGGGCGCGGACGATCCACGTTCAGACGCAATGCTGGCCGACGCCCGCTTGAATGGGGTCTGTTTCGGCGACGCTCGGCACGGTTGGGCGGTGGGCGACCGGGGCGTCATTTGGCACAGCGACGACGGAGGTAACCACTGGCAACCGCAACGTTCGGGTGTTGCTTGCCGGTTGGAGTCGGTTTACTTCATCGATCGCCGGACCGGTTGGGCCGCCGGCGGCTTCTACCATCCCTACACACACGCCGGCTCCGGTGTGTTCCTGTCGACCCGCGATGGTGGAAAGCACTGGAACCGTAACCCCAGGGTGCTCTTGCCGGCGCTTAAGCAGATTCGGTTCTTCGACACCGAACACGGTTGGGCAATCGGCTGCGCGTCGGCCATGTTTCCCTCGGGCGCACTGGTGACCGACAACGGCGGCCGGAGTTGGTCGCCGCTTGGCGGTGCGGGAAGGGGCGGTTGGCAGGCGGCCGGCTTTCTCGATCTCCACACCGGTGCGCTGGCCGGACGCGCCGGTACGGTGGCCGTTGTCCGACGCGGTGCGATCGAACCGGCACAAACCGGCGGACTCGGCCTGAGGAACATGAGACGGCTCGAACTGGTCGCCCCGGTCCACGGCTGGATGGCCGGCGACGGCGGGCTGGTAATGATGACCGGCGATCTGGGCGCTACCTGGCAGACGCCGCCGGGCGAACCGGACCGGTCGATCGCCCAACATTTCGACTTCGCCGCCATGGCCGTCCGCGGCCCAAAGTGTTGGATCGCCGGCACGCCTGGCAGCCGGGTGTTATTCACTCCCGACGCCGGCCGCTCTTGGACCGCCTTTGCAACGGGGCAGAACCTCCCGATCCACGGCCTTTCGTTCGCCGACGATCGGCACGGCTGCGCGGTCGGCGCACTGGGTACCATCCTGATGACCGACGACGGCGGCCGGAACTGGAATCGCGCACGGGCAGGCGGCACCCGGGCTGCCCTGCTGGGGTTGTTCGGCCGGCCGGACGACGTGCCGCTGGAGTTGTTCGCCCGGCTTTCGGGCAACGAGGGCTACCTGGGTGTGGTCGAGGTGCTGGGCCGTCGCGATATCGAGCCGGCGTCGAGCAAGTGGACGCATCCGGCCGACCGGTTGCACGAGGCAATCCTGGGCGTGGGAGCCAGCCAAGGGGAGATGGCATGGCGGTTCCCTCTGCGGCAGGCCGGGCTTGGTCTGGGTGGCGAGAAGATCGTCGACGGCTGGGATCGGGCAAACGACGGCCGCGGGCTGGCCCGGCTCGAAGCACACCTGGTACGGCAAATCCGCACCTGGCGGCCCGAGTTGATCGTTACCCACGACGCCGGACCCAGCGGCGACCATCCCCTCGATCACTTGATAAACCGGGCCGTTTTGCAGGCCGTCGGGCAGGCAGCCGACCCGACGGCACAAGCCGAGCAGATCACTCGGGCCGGCCTGGAGCCGTGGAAAGTGAAGAAGGTGTACGCCTCGCTTCGGCCGGGCCAGCGCGGCACGGCCGAGTTGCCCACCGCCCAGTTGGCCACGCGATTGGGCCGTTCGCTGGCGGACGTTGCCGCCGGACCGCGGGGGCTGCTCCAGGACCGGTTCGCCGTCGGGCCGGAGATGCTCGGTTTCCGCCTGCTTCTGGATGCACTTCCGCAACAACAGGGGCGGCGCGATTTCTTCAGCGGCATTGTGCTTCATCCGGGCGGGGAGGCCCGACGGCAATTGGACGAGCCGTCCATCCAGAACATCGAGTTGCTGCACCGCATGGCCCAGCGGCGGCGCAATACACGGGCAATCCTCGAACAGTCGAAAGACGATCCGCAGGCCGGCACGAAACTGCTGGCACAAACCGGAGATCTTATCCGGGGACTCGACTCCGACGGCGCCGCTCGGGTCCTCTTCCACCTGGCGTGGCGATACCATCGGTCGGGCCGTTGGCCGATGGCGGCCGAGACGTTCAGCCTATTGACCGATCGTTATCCGGAACATCCGCTTGCCCGGCCTGCCTGGATGTGGTTGGTCGAGTACTACGCAAGCGGCGAGGCGGCATGGCGCCTGCAAAGCAAACAGCGGTTCGCCGTGCGGCGGGCGGCCGCAATCTCCATCGACATATCAAAACAAGAGAACCGTGCGGAGCGGGCGTCGCAACTGGCCGGGCAAATCGAACGGACTCATCCGGAACTGTTCGCCGAGCCGGCGATCGGTTTCTCCCTGGCGGCGATGGACCGGCGGCGAGGTCTGACGCAGCAGGCCGAACGGTTCTACCTGGGCCGGCGCCGCGGTCCCACGCACGACGCATGGTGGACTTGCGCCCGGGGAGAAGAATGGTTAGCCCAGCCGAAGGGTCTGCCGCCGAAACCCCTGCTGCATTGCGCATTGGCCCCGTCAAAACCACGGCTGGACGGCAAACTGGACGACCAGTTGTGGCAGCGGGCCCGGCCGGTTCCACTTACCAGTGCCCAGCACGACGACGACGACTGGCCGGCCGAGGTCATGTTGGGCTACGACGCACGGTTCCTTTACATTGCCCTTAATGCCAATCAAGCATCCGGAGTGAAATACGAATCGACGCCCGGCCCGCGGCCTCGCGATCCGGACCTTTCCGCCCACGATCGAGTGGATTTGTTTCTCGATCTGGATCGGGACCATGCGACGTACTACCGGCTCTCGATCGACCACCGCGGATGGACGGGCGAAGGTTGTTGGGGCGACCGTACCTGGAACCCCACCTGGTTTGTGGCCGCAAGAACCGAGGACGGCATCTGGACCGCCGAAGGGGCCGTCCCCTTGGAACAGTTGACCGGCCAATATCCCACTTCCCGGCAGGTCTGGGCAATCGGCGTCCAGCGCACGGTACCCGGCGTCGGATTCCAGTCGTTCAGCACGCCGGCGTCCACCGCCGTGATGCCCGAGGGGTTCGGATACCTGATCTTTGACTAGACGGCCACGACCGAGTAGAATTGGTTTCTGCTGCGAGAAGTCGGATGGTGGTGGGTGGAACCTCCAGGGGATCGGGAGTCTTTTTACAATTGGGCGAATAACCGTTTTACCAAAACATGTAAATAACCCCCCACAAGGAAAAAAACTCCCCCCCAGGGGGGTTGTAAAAGTGGGGGTTGCAATTT
>JAUWJC010000506.1 GCA_030607895.1 Pirellulales bacterium | reverse complement strand
CTGCGTCACAAACCCTGCGTCACAAACCCGCAATCTATGGCCGCGTCGAGTATACCAGGCCCCCACCGCCGCCGGGCTTACGCCGGTGGGGTCGGAGATCATGCAGTCAATACTCCCCAAAATCCGTGACGGTCAGGCTTTTTTCGTTTCTCCCGACGTCGCCGAATTCGTGGTGGGCGGTGCCCACCCTACGGACTATTCAAGGCCTGACCCCAAGTGTACGATAGAGGCTTCCAACGTTCCAATCCCACGAGGCGGATGACGTGGTGCCACTTGTAGCTCGGATTTCAGAACGCGTCTTAGGTGCGTGCTTCCTGCTGGCGGTTTTTGGTCCGGGCTTTGTGCGCGCGGTGCCGGCGGCCGAGATGGTTCGGCTGCGGGCAACCGCCGACGTTTGGGTCTCCGATGCCAACTCGCAAGAGCGCAACACCAGCTCGGGCAAGCACTCGCGGCTGAAGCTGAAAACCGTTCAGGAGATGGCGCTGGTGCGATTCGATGCCGGCGCGGCCGCCGGACGCGAGGTGCTCGGCGCCACGTTGTTCTTGCGACGCGCCACCAGCGACAAGTTACGATACCTTCGCGTCTCGACCGTCAACCAGGATTGGGTGGAAGGCGAAAGCCGCGTGCCCTACGGACCGCCAAACGGGGCAACCTTCCTGTACGCCGACGCGACTGCCGACGCAAAACGACCGTGGGCATGGCCCGGCTCCTCGCTGGCCGACGTTATCATGACCTCCGGCAACAGCCTGGCGTGTACGGCCGTGCGGAAGGAACTCGACGGCCGCTGGATCTCCGTGCCGATCAAGCCACGATTGGTTTACGCCATGGCGGTTGGCGATAGCGACGGCCTGGCGATCATGGACGGCGGCAACCCGGCCTACGCGAATAACTTCATCCATAGCACCCAGGCCAAGGGCAGCGAGCCGTACATCGAGGTCCGCCTGGGTAAGCCACTTGCCGCCGTGCCGCCGGCACCCGCGGTCGCCACCCGCCCGGCACCCGAGCGGGCGCACCTCGAAAGCGGAGCGATCCGGCTGTCGATCGGGCCGGCCGAGGATGTCTTTTGTTGGCGGGTAAAGCTCGACGGGAAGCCGGTCGAGCGCTGGCGAGTAAAACACCCGGCACGCGGCGGCCCAACCGTTTTCTATCTGGAAGACTTGGCGCCGTCGAAGCAGTACGCCTTGGAAGTGGTGGCCGTATCGCCGGGCGGGAAGACTTCGCCGCCGACACGGCAGACGGTGACCAGTTCGCCGGCTCTTCCCCGGACTGTCAAGCCGAAAAAGGGACCAGGTTTAATTTGCCGGGACGGCCCGGAGGGTGCTTCGCACAAATTAAACCTGGTCCCTTTTTCGGCTCTGGGGCCGCTTGAGCCGCCCTCGACCGATGTTGTTGCGCCGGCCGAGAAAGGTCCGATCCGCGTCTGGGCGCTGCCGGGGCTGGTGAAGATCAGCCCCACTACCGCCCGCGCTATCTGCGATGATTTGGGCGCCGCAAAGAGGAAAAAGGGACCAGGTTTAATTTGTGCGAAGCCCCCTCCGGGCCGTTCCGGCAAATTAAACCTGGTCCCTTTTTCCTCCCGGGCAAACGGGGTTTGGAACGGCGAGAAGATCGGCCTTTTTGGCGCCCGGGGAGAGTACGTCTCCTACCAACTATGCATCGAGAACATCGGCCGAAACGCATTGGAGGCCGTCAAGGTCCGCCACGGAAAACTCAAGGGGCCGGCGGATGCAGCAATCGGCGGCGACCAGATCGATCTGTACGAGAACTGGTACGTCCAAAACAGAGAGGACCAGTGGCAGCCCGCCTACTGCATCCCCTTGATGCCCCGGCACGCACTGGCCATCCCCAACCCGAAGCGAGAGTTACCCAACCAACGGAATCAAACCGTCTATGTCGATATTTACATTCCCAAGGACGCGAAGCCGGGCAAGTACACCGGGGCCGTGCAGGTGGAAGCCGACGGCGACCACAAGGTCCTGCTCCCGGTGACGCTCGAAGTGTTCGATTTCCAACTGCCCGACCGACTGAGCTTCTGGCCGGAACTGAACGCTTACAACATCCCCAAACAGTCGCACGAGTATTATCGACTGGCCCATCAACACCGCTCGGTGCTGAACTGCTGGCGGTGGATGCCGAAGCTGGAAGGGTCGGGCAAGAACATTCGGGTAATTTGGGACGAGTACGATCGGGATGCCGGGCCGTTGCTTTCCGGCCAGGCGTTTGTGGGTAACCGCCGCTCGGGCGTGCCGGTCGAGTGCATGTATCTGCCGTACGAGGATAGCTGGCCCACGCCGCTGTCGAAGAAGACATATGACTACCAGGGCCCCTGGCCCGGCCGGGGCGACAGCGCCGAATACATCACGCAGCATTACCTCACCGCGCCGTACATCGGCCGCGCGCTTAGCGACGAGTACAAAGAAGCATTCCGGGCCGTTCAGCGGCAGTTTGTCGAGCATTTCCGCGAGATGGGCTACACGCGGACCGAGATGCAATGCTTCTACGGCGGAAAGGTCACGCACCGCATCGACTTCGGCGCCAACATGTGGTGGACCACCGACGAACCCTACCACTGGGACGATTGGATGGCACTGCAATACTTCTGCTGGTGGTGGACCGACGGGGCGCGGCGCGCGGGCGCAAACTCACGTCGGTGGACAGCCCGGGCCGACATCTCCCGGCCGCAGTGGCAAGGCCGCGTATTGGACGGCATCGTCAACGAAGTCTACTACGGCGCCGGCGGATTCAACTCGCCGGCCATGGTTCGCCGCTGCCGGATTCTTGCCCAAGATACCGGACTGAACGTGAGAACTTACGGCGGGGCCAATCGCGATACCGAGAGCAACACGCAATCGGTGTCGGCCTTGCTGAACGCATGGACAGACGGCGCCGACGCATACCTGCCCTGGCAAACACTGGGTTCCGACAAGGCGTTGGACAAAGGCGATCGGGGTGCATCCGGCGGCGCGGCCCTGTTGGTTCCCGGCGATCGGTTCAGTTTGCCCGTCGTGGCCGACATGCGGCTCAAGGCCTTCCGCGACGGCCAGCAACTAATCGAATACCTGGTGCTGTTGGGCCGACGCCACAAGCTCAACCGCGAGCAGATCAGAGCCATGCTGCACGAGGCCGTCCGGCTCGACGCCAAATCGCGCCCCGGCGCCGGCCTGGACAACGCCGACTCGATGCAGTTCGCCGTCCTCTCCCCCTGGCAGATATCCCAACTCCGCCGCCGCCTGGCCGAGTTGATCGCCCGGTAACCGCACGCTAGCCGGGATTATTCACAAATGTCACCGGACTTTGAGTAATTGCTTGTTTGCCAACGACTTAGACACTGCCCCCTCATTGGCACTATGTAATGGGTGGCACGTCCCTGAGCGCAGCGAAGGGCGTGGTAT
>JAUWJC010000620.1 GCA_030607895.1 Pirellulales bacterium | reverse complement strand
TGATGATGTTGGCGTTTCTGGTCGATCAAACGCAGCAGTTGTGCTGTCCCTTGTTCCAGGAGGTCCGGAAGAAACTGGGCAGCAAAAAGATGCTGTGGGAGCGTATGCGATCGTTCTTTCGGGAGTACATCGTCCATTCGATGCGAGAAATCTTTGAAGCTTTATGTTACGGGTACGACAGGCCGCGACCGGTCTTCAGCATTGATTCCTCCTAAGACGTGGCGGACCAGAGCCAAACGCGACGGTTGGGGAGGCTATGTTCGATAGTCACGAGGAGCCTGCAGGCTCAGAGCATTCCTGAGAGTCCGTGAAGCTGGGTACGTTTCTGCGAGCGATCTTCTGGGGGCCTTGAACTTCCGCAACCTGCCTATTTTGCCGTGCTAATCGGCGGTCCCGAGAGGAAACCTGTCTCCAAGGACACAAACGGGAAAAACACGACTCTTGCTGAGGCGTTCATGGCTGCCAGCGGGAATTGCTGGGCGAATAATAGGAATGGATCGACGGTTGCCGCTACAGCGAATCTGCAAACGGGGCGAAGCGGAAGTCCCGACGTTCTCACTTGATTTGGACCAACTCCGCCAATGCCCGCGAAAGATGATCTAGACGCTCCAATTCGGCCGTCCGCTCGGCGTCGGTGCCGGGAAACAGGTCTCGGGCGGCACGGGTTCGGGCCTCGACGATTCTTGCCGCCAATTGGGAAACGAGGCCGTCCGGCGACTCCGCCCGTCCAACCAGCCAGCGATCCCTCTCGGGTACCAGGTCGTGGTACAACTGAAGATCGCTTGTGCGGATAATCAGTCGTCGCAGTTGTGCGACGAGCGGTTCCAGCCGCTGGGCGGTCCAGGTTTGTTCCCTGTCGAGTTCCGATTCCAACGCCCGAATCGCCAGGTTGTTTCCAGCAATCCGCGCGGCCAACTCGGTCAGGTTCACCTTGGCGCGTGGACTTACCGCCGCTTGCGGCTTCGCAGCCGGCGTTTGCGCAACCGGCTCCGGTTTGGCCGATGCATCAAGCGGCGGCGATGCAGCCGGCGTCCGGGCGGCGAGCAAGCCCGGTTGGTCAGCCAGCTTCGGCCCGGCCCTGTGCAGCGAACTCGCCGCGGCGAGTGCCGTTTGCGGCTTCGCGGGCATTTCCACAACCGGCGGCTCCGCTTTGGCCGATCTATCCACCGGCGGCAGTTGCCCAACGTGGCGACGACGCGCGGCCGTGTCGTAGGAACCTGCCGTGGTGATTTCCGTTTGCGGCTTCGCAGGTATTTCAACAACCGGCGGCTCCGCTTTGGCCAATGCGTCGGGTAACAGCGGTTCGGGCGGCACCGAGCCGAAAAAGGGACCAGGTTTAATTTGTGCGAAGCACCCTCCGGGCCGTTCCGGCAAATTAAACCTGGTCCCTTTTTCGGCCACGAGCTTTCGCGGCACGGAACTGGTCGGCGGTAGTTGCACTGGGGCCGGATCGCCGGTGTCGACATCCGGGCGGCGAGGAATGTCCACCGGCACGGCACGCTCGCCGACGGCCAGCCGCGAGACTGCCGGCGCCGGCACAAGCACCGGCTCGTCGGCGGAACGGACCGCCGGGCGGCGATGTTCGACTATCGGTGGAATGTCCGGTTGGTATTTGAAGCGGGGCGTTTTGGGAGGCGGCCCCAGTGTGCCAGGTGTCGACGCCCGAATGGCCGCCGAAAGCCAGCCGACGAGCTTATCGCGTTGATCGGGCCGGCTGCCGGCCGCTTTCCAGACCGCCTCGACCCGGGCCCAAGCCGCCCGGCACCGGTCGTGCTCCACGCGATGTTGCCGAAACGTGCGATAGACCTGCATTCGGAAGTCGCGAGCAAGCTTCTCGACAGTCTCGGCCGTTGGTTGTACCTGTTCAACGAGAGTACCGCCCGACTGCTCCAACGGAGGCGAAAGCAGCCCGATCGTCGCCAGCAGAATCCACAGAGGTCGCATCATGATCCATATCTTCGGCGGAACCGGGCGCCAGAACAGGCGCACGAAATGCCCCATTAAGCTTAGGAGGCTCCAGAAACATGGCAAACGAAGGCGGAAGGGGGAAGGGGGAAGGCGGAAGGATGAGGGATGAGGGATGAGGGG
>JAUWJC010000655.1 GCA_030607895.1 Pirellulales bacterium | reverse complement strand
GTCGGGGTTTGGAATTTAATTAGTTGGGGGGTGGTAGTGACTCTACCCTGGAAAAAAAATTCGAAAGCTTATTCTTTCAGGTGTTGCTCGTACCTCTACCCACCCTACATGCTATTGCGAATTGCCCGCCATCAGGCCCCGAATTTACCCAACCGCTCGGCATGGGCCAGTGCCAGCGGCATCAGGTGGATCGCCTCGAAATGGCCCAAGCCGCCGACCAACGCCGCCCTCTCGCCGAACACCTCGCAGGCGTCTGGCCGGCAGGTCTTGGCCACCAATAGGGTGGGTACCGGATGCCAACTGTGGTTGGCCAATGTGGCGGGCGTGCTGTGATCGCCGGTTACAATCAGCACGGTCGGGTTCAGGGCCGTCACGCGCGGCAGCACCGCGTCGAATTGCTCGATCATCTCCACCTTGGCCGGGAAGTCGCCGTCCTCGCCACGGCTGTCGGTGTACTTGAAATGCACGAAGAAGAAGTCGTGGTCGTCCCAAGCTTCTTCCAAGACGTCGATTTCCTCGGCCAGCGTGCCGGGCCGGCCGATAATCTCCATGCCAACCAGTTGCGCAAGACCCTTGTACATCGGATAAACGGCAATTGCCGCCGCCTTCAGGCCGTAGACCTCCTCGTAAGTGGGCACGGCCGGCTTCACCGAAAAACCACGCATTGTCAAACCGTTGGCCTTGGGCTCGTCGGCCAGGATTTTCTGGGCCTGGGCGATGAACTCCCGGGCTATCTCGGCCGTCCGGCGGCTGGCGGCATCGTCGGCAACCGGCTTGAGCGGCGCTACGCCCGTCTTCTGCGGATCGGTGTCTTCCACGTTTCCCCCAAGCCCTTCGCCGCGGAAGACCACCACAAAACGGTGCTCCTTGACCGGTTCGACGAAGATCTCTACGTCGGCGATACTGTCGGGGATACTCACGGCGCGGAGTTTCTCGGCCAGCGGGGCGCTCTTTTTGGTGGGAATTCGGCCGGCGCGGCGGTCGGTGATCTTGCCGCCGGCGTCCAGCGAGCAGAAGTTGCAGCGGATGGCCACGTCCTTGGGCCCTACCGAGAACCCAATGCCGGTGGCCTCCAACACGCCGCGGCCGATGATGTATTTCAGCGGATCGTAGCCGAACAGCCCCAGGTGCCCCGGCCCGCTACCCGGTGTGATTCCCGGCTTGATCGGAGTCATGCTTCCCACAACACCCATTTTAGCCAAGTTGTCCAGGTTTGGGGTCTTGGCTTGTTCCAGTTCGGTTGAACTACCCGGCTCTTGGGGTAATCCCCCTAGCCCGTCGGCTACCATCATCACGATTTTCGAGCTGTTGGTAGTCTTCAGCGAGCGTGTCAGTTCGTGGATATCCATGCTCCTGCCACTCCTTCAGGATCGGTAACTGTTCACGGCACGGCGGAGCCGCAACCAAAACCGCGATTCTGTCCTTCAGCCCCCGGCTCTGCCGGGGGATTGTCGGGAATTCCATTAAACGCGGGTCATTGGCACCACCCGTCCCCCGGCAAAGCCGGGGGCTGAGGGAATAT
>JAUWJC010000094.1 GCA_030607895.1 Pirellulales bacterium | reverse complement strand
CGTATCGGCCGTCGGGGGGGGCCGTGCACCCACGCGAACCATGTGCCCGGGGACCGGCCTGCCGCGTGGGGGCGAGCACCCACCCTACATCTAGCGCTTCGGCTCGTACAGTTCGATTTCCCAGAGCCGCGTGACGTTCTTCCAGGTTTTTTCGACCAGCAGCCGGATGCGCTTGGCCGTGGCCGGCTTGAAACGGCGCCGCCAGTCGATTTGCGTATTGCCGACAGTTCGGGTGCCGGGAATGTCCTGCCAGTTCTCACCGTCGAACCATTGCAGCACGAAGTCGGAAATCGGCTCGACGGGTGTGTTGACATTCTTGTACCCGGAAACGATTCGGGCGGCCGCGACGGTCTTCGGCTTGCCCCAACTCAGTTCAACCCAGTTGGGTACTTTGCCCTTGCTGAGCCAGCGGGTACCGCCGTCATAGTAGTAGGCATGTCCGTCGTTGCTGCGGCTTGTGGGATACTTCTCCGCGCTGGCATCGCCGGAGGTGACGACCGTGGCTGTTCGGGCAACGTTCCTGCCCATCTGCCCGTTGAAGGGAATGATTTTCTTGCTCGTCGGCTCGTGCAGAAGCTGCTTGAGTTCAACGAGATGCTTTTGATAAACGTCTCGCGGATCGCAGTCATGTTTTTTGCAGAGCAGTGCGGCCCGGCCGAGCACCTCGCCCATCAATCCCCCGGTGGCCATCACGCGAACCGTCCCCAGTGCTCCGTGCGTAACGCTCACGTCGCGTCCGGCCATCATCAGGTTAGGGACATTGCGGGAGTAGAGGCACCGATAGGGAACCAGGTAAGGGGTCTTGAAGCTAGTGTACTCTGCCACCGAGATGAATTCGTTGCCCGGCGAGGCGGCGGCATACCTGGGATCTCCGTAGTGCAGGTCGATGGACCAGGTGGACGGGACGCAACCGTCGGGATACTGCTTGCCTTCGATGACATCTTTCTTGCTGAGTATCACGTCACCCAGCAATCGGCGTGATTCCCGCCGGCCGGAGACATAGGCGGCCCATTGTAGCTTATGGTTCGGATAGAGCTTTTTGGAATTCTTCAGGCAATCCCAAGCGCCGTACATCGCCCGCAGGTTGTGGTCGCGTATGGCCTCGGCATCTTTGATTGTATCCAGGTCGAATCCGCTCTCCCAGAACCAGACTCCCAACCGTTTCAACTCGGTGGGAAACGGCTTGTCGGTGAGGTCCAGCGCCCAAGGGCAGCGGGGAAACGAGCAAGGGCTTCCCGTATCGACGACGTACCACAGGTTACTCGCTCCCATGTGTTTCTTGGCCGTCGTTTCACAGTCCGCCCCGGCCAGGAATCCGACGGTTCCGTCGCCGGTCGAGTCGACGAACCACCGGCCGGCAAAACGGGATTCGCGGCTGTTGACGATATTCTTGGCGACAACCGCCCAAATTCGGCCGGCGTCGGTTTCTACCTTGAAGACGTGCTGGTTGAGGAACAACGACAGGTTTTTCTCGGCCTTGACCGCGTTGAGTTTGACGTCGTCGCCGTAGTCTTTCTTGGGCGGGCCGGGGCTGTACTTGGGATGCGTGTTGAGTTGCTCGGTGATTTCCCCCAGCACGGGGTACGGCGCCCGAAACACACCGCCCTGAATCCACACGCGGATTTCCGAACTGCTGTTTCCACCCAGGACGGGCCGGTCCTGGATGAGGGCCGTCTTCAGCCCCAGCCTGGCGGACGAGATGGCCGCCGTGCAGCCCGCCACGCCGCCGCCGACAACCACTACATCGAAATCTCCCGCGGTGACAGGAACGTCGGGCAGGTTGAGTTTCCGGCGGCGCAGCGCCAAGAGGGGCTTCAACTCGTTGGGCGGAACGAAGCCCGGCTCGTCGCTCAGCACGATTGCGTCGCACCGCCCCTCGAAGCCGGTCAGATCGTGCAGCTTCAAGACGATCTGCTTCTTGTCGATCATTACAGTCCCGCCGTCGTGCCAGAACCACTCGGCCCCCTTTGTCCCGAAGGTTTCCTTCAGCGGCTTGCCGTTGATGAGTACCTGGAACTTTCCGGGCGCGGCGGGTGCTTTCCACCGGGCGACCCAGTCCTTGGTTCGAACGAACACCCGGTACTCGCCGCTTTCCGGCAGCGTGACGGTTGTGGTTGCATCGGCCACCGGATGGCCCAGCCCGTGAGCCAGCAAATACGGCGACCCAATGACGGGGATCGACTGCTGGTCGATAACCCAACCGCCCCGCTGCTGAAAACCCTCCGTTTCGACCAACACCGTGGCAGCCCGTGCCGAGGCCGTCCAGGTCAGAAGCAGTGCGATGGCGAGGATCATTCGTTTCATGTCAGTACTCCCAAATTGAGGGTGGGTGCGCTTGCCAGGCCGTGGCCTGTTGAAAGAACCGGCAATTTCGACAATAGTATATCATATTCGACTTCACCATGGCACTGCCGCAAGGAGGAAACCCGAATGTACGTCGTCTGTGTTCATGTTCACGTCAAGCCGGAGAATGTGGAAGATTTTATCGAAGCATCGCTGGAAAATGCTCGATGTACGGTCGACGAGCCGGGCACCCTGCGGTTTGACGTGAACCGGCGGATCGACGATCCAACTCGCTTCGTCCTCTACGAAGTCTACCGCGACGAAGAGGGCATGAAAGCCCACAAGGAGACCCCGCATTACGCCCGCTGGCGCGACGCCGTCGCTCCCTGGATGGCCGAACCACGCAAGGGCGTGAAACATTTGAGCCTCTTTCCCGAAACCGAGGAGGGTTGGGCCACACTAACATAAAGCCGCGACCGGTGGTCGCGTTAAGAGGCGCGGCCACCGGTCGCGGATTTGCAGGCAAGAACCGCACGCGCAACATCAAGCCGCTTCGGCGCTGCCGGGTTCGTCGTCGAGGTCCGCTTCCTCGGCCTCCCCCTCTTCCTCTTCGTCCAGCTCGTCGTCGAGTTCCTCCTCTTCCTCGAACAACTCGTCCGGCTCGTCGGAGTGGGCGACCAACTCGTGCGGTGTTTCTTCCGGCTCGGCAGGCCGTTTCCGCTTCTTCTTGGTTCTGGTAGTGGAAGCAGCGGGAACCGTTTCGGCTTCGGCCGCGGGTTCGGTGTTGTCGGGCAACCGGCTGACTTGCACCTTGAGCGACTTGAATAACTTGAAGATGTGCTCGTGGCACGTGAACACCAGCAGTTGGTGTCCTTCTCGGGCGACGTCGCGCAATAGGGACGCGGCGGTCTTGGCGCGCCTGGTGTCGAAGTTCACCAGCACGTCGTCCAGAATCAGCGGCAACTGGATTCCACGCCGGGCGTAGCAACTCGCCAACGCCAGGCGGAGACAGAGGAACAACTGCTCCCGGGTCCCCCGGCTGAGCACTTCGACATCGAGCGACTTGCCCTGGGCGTCATCTACCCGCAGAACGTTCTCCCCCAACGGCGTCCACACCCGGCAGTACCGGCCCTCGGTCAAGCGTTCGAGATATCCGGAGGCTTCCTGAAGAGTTTCGGGCTGCCGCTGGCGCTCGAAGGTCTCGCGAATCGTCTCAAGGAGCCGGGAGGTAACGGCAAGGACCTGCCAGCGGCGTATTGCCTCGTGCAGACGTTGTTGGACCAGTGACAACTCGAGTTGTTTGGCCGCCGGCCGGTTATCCTTGGCCAGCGCCTTTAGCTGCTCGTTTAACTGACCGCGCCGCTCGAACTGTTGCTGCAACTGTGTCTCGATGGCGGGAAGCCGCTCTTGGAGTTCGTCCCAGCGTGCTTCGAGTCGTTCGTTCGCGCCTTCGGCGAGTTGCTCGGCGACGGCTTGCTCGGTGCAGTGTCCGCCAATTGCCGCGGTTATTTCGGCATGAACCGAGTCACGCTCGCGCTGGAGCAATTCCGCCCGGGCAATCTGAAGTGCCCGCTGGCGGAACTGCTGTTGGCTGGCGGCGCCGGCCTGGCTGAGCAGTTCGTTGTGGCGGTACTTGAGTTGGCGGATGGCCGCTTCGTGTTTCGCCCGTTTGCGGCGGATTCGCCCGGCCTGATCGCCCAGTTCCCGGCGGTGCTGGATTCGGGTTTCCTGCTCGGCGAGCAGTTGGGCCAGGTCGTGCAATTGGTCGATTGGATTATCGCGCCCGGCGGCCAGACCGGTGTCGGCCACAATCTGCGTGATCCGATCGGTCAAGCCGTCCAGTTCGCGGCGCCGCTGCTGGAGTTCCTCGCGCCGGTGCTCCAGGCGTCGCTGCGCTTCGCCGATCCGGCCGCTGTGCTGGAGCAGGTTGCGCACTTGTTTCGGGGACAGACCGGGGGGCAGTCCGGCGTCGGTGAGTGCCGTCCGCCAACGGCGTCGGGCATCGGCCAGTTCGCTTCCGGCCCGGGAGGCCGCGGCGGAAGCGGCTTCGGCCTCCTGCCGGGCAAGCTGCCGGCGAGTGTCCAGCGGCATCAACTCATCGAGCGAAGCCAACTCATCCTCGGCCGACTTGAGCCGGCCCGTGATCGGCCCGCCGCCTTTGGGAAGCTCCCGGTCCAGGTCATCGCGTTCCTGCTTGGCCTGCTTGATTTGGAGTTGAATCATGCCGATCTGTTTCTGGCAATTTTCCAGTTGTCGCGCGTTGGACTGATCGAGGACGATTTTGGCAATTCCGGCCGCGGCGGCTCCACCCAGTCCCAACAGTGCCAGGGTCCAGCCCAGCGTCCCGGTGATCGAAGCGGGCATGAACAGCCCGACCATCACGAGCATCACGCCGAGCGCGAACATTCCACCCAGCCCAAACAGGACCCAAAGCGGCAGCAGTTGACGGTCCAACAGACCGCGGCTTTGCTCCTCCAATTCGGTTTGATGGCGGTTCATTTGGTCGAGCCGTTGGTCGACGTGCGCGCGGCGGCGGAGCCGGGCCACCAGGCCGCCGGCCCGTTCGATCGTTTCGACAAGATCCTGAGCGCCCCGGGCGGCAAGCGCGCTCTCGATCTGACTGGAGAGCGACTCGACGGTGTCGCGAGCCTCGGTCTGTTGTTGTTCGGCCTGCTCCATTTGCTCGCGGCATTGGCGCATGGCTTTGGCCGGCCGGCGCAGCGTGGTTAGTGTTTGCCCCGAAAGCGGCGGCAGCGAGGCCAACTCGGTCCCTTCATCCAGGCCGAAGCGTTGTCTGTCGGCGGCAAGCTGCGACTGCAACTGCGAGGTTTCGGTTTCCAACTCGGCGATTTGGTTTTGAAGCGTGCCGATCCAGGTCTCTTGCTCCTGTAGGGCTTCTATTCGGAAGGCTTGCCGCCGGAGCGATTCGTTGACTTGTAGCCCGGCCGCTTCCGAGCGGAGTTCGGCTCGCTGCCGCCGGTACTGATCGACCCGTTGCTGGTGCTTTTCCAGGCGGGCGTTGATGGCGTCGAGCCGATCGACGGCCCCATCGGGCATCGCCGGCAGTGGCCCCAGGGCCGCCAACTGCTCGTCCAGTTCCACCCGTTGCTGGAAGCGATCGCGCAGACTGACGGCCGTTTCGATCACTCGGGCCTGGAGCTGTATCTGGTTTCTCTCTTCTTCGAGTCGGGTTACTTCCCGGCCGAGTTGATCGCGTCTGGAGGCCAGGCGGCCGTATTGATCGTTCAGCGTGGAGAGTTCTTCGATTTCGCCACGGAGTTTCTCACGCTGGTCCAGCAACTCGGCGACCTGGCATGCCCGGCCGTCGGCGGCGAGGATACGGTTGCGCGAAGCCTCCAAACCGCCGATCACCTCGACCAGCGAGACGCGATCCAACCCGGCGCTCAAGTTGTAAAGCAACGAGGCGGCTTCGGTGTCGCCGAGCGTACCCAACTCCTGGAGTTCGTGCAGCCCGATGGCGAAGACGTTATTGAAGATCGGCTCGTCGACGTTGCACAAGAGCACCTTGAGCAAGTGCTCTCCCTGCCGGGTGCCGTCGGCGGCCGTCAGGAGCAACTTGCCCTGGCCGCCGTCGGGTTCTTCCTCGTCGTCATGCCGGCTGATCTGGAAGCGGCCGTTCGCACCGGTCGTGGATATCGAGCCGCCGGGTCGTCCGCCTCGCAGCGGCGGGAAGTAGTGCCGCCGTGAAGGCGCGAAGCCGTAGAGCACCGAGCGGACAAATTGCATCAACGTGGTTTTGCCGGCCTCGTTCGGGCCGAAAAAGACGTTCAACTCGTCCGACAACTCGTCGAGCTTCAGCCCGCTCCAGACGCCGTAACCGTCAACTTCCAGTGTAGTGATTTTCACGTTTGGGGTTCCTCCCCGCTTAACAGGTCAACGCCCAGCATGGCTACCTCGCGCAGCACTTCCTGGCGAGTGCGTCGGTCGGAGACTTCCGCCGCAAAGCCCAGTGTTCCGGCCAGTTGCTCCTCGGCCAGGTACGACTCCAGTTCCAGCGGCATGTCGCTATTGACTTCGTATTGCCGCACCGAGCGAAGGAAATCGCCCAGAATCGTCTCCTGCTCGAACCACTCCGGCGGTAGCACGTCGGCCGATTCGACCCGCAGCGATATGCTCCACGCTGCCGGTGGACCGAATCCGTACTCCACCCGCAGCCAATCGAGCAACTCGGCCGCCTCCGCACCCCGTCGCAGCCGGCCCACGATCGGTCCCATGCCCGCCACCGTCCACGCCACAAGCAGAGCGGTTCCGGGAGCCGATTCCACCAGCGTGTGCATCCGTTCGCGTAGTAGAGTTTCCAGGCCGTCACGGGTAGTCTCCTCGTCGACGACGATTCGTTCGTCGTGCCAGCGCATCACGTCGGTGGGCACCAGGCTGGTGCGGACGTGCCGTTGGTGGTCGACCTGCACCAGCGTGCAGCCGTGCGTCCCGCACTGGCCGGGGCTGCGTCCCTGCGGACTGCCCGGGTAGTGGGCAACGTGCGGCGAACTAAGCGGCGTGCTCCGGTCGTGTCGGCCTCCCAAGGCCCAGTATTCGATCCCCCGGGTTTGAAGGGCGTCCGGTTCGACCGTTCCGTTGGTAACGGCCACGGAGAACAGCCCGCCCGGGTCGGGATCGAAATCGACCGCGCGCACTAACTCGCCACGTCCCCGACTGGCGCCAATCAAACGCAGCAGCGGCGATCCGTCGCGGCGGTGGATACACTCCTCCGGCCGGCCGCGAGGGAAGACATGCACGCCCTCGGGCAACCGAATTGAAGAGGGCCAGGCATCGGGTGGGTCCACGCGGCCGCCGGCCCAGTAGACCACCACCCCGCGCTCGGCAAGACGCTCGAACTGTTCGGCCAGAAACAGCGGCCCCCTGGGCCCCGTCTGCCGTGGGTCCAGGATGTCGCCGGAGAGAACCAGTAGTTCGGCCTCCTCGGACAGCACGGTCTCGACAACCCGTTCGGCGGCCCAGTAGGCCGATTCGATAAACAGTTCGCGGAGATGGTCCGGGACCTCAGTCAGCCCGAAAGGCGGTGTCTCGAGATGAAAATCGGCGGCATGGACAAAGCGGAATGGCCTGTTCGACATGAACGCCTCCTTGCGCGGGAATTCCGTTGGTGAGTTGCGAAGCCGCAAGTAGCTCCTTCGGCCATGGCATAACCCAGCAGCGTAGTGTAGCCACGATCCCGAAATCGTTCCATGCCAATTCTTCCGAAAACGCCCCGTGCCGCTTGCGGCTTCGCAAATCACCAGTATATGAATTCGCATCACTCCGGCCGAAAGAAACCAACGCCATTACTTGGCCGGCGGCATGTCGGGTGGTTGCATTGCTATCTCGGCGTGTGCCGATAGGCTTCCGCCTGCCATTGCCACATCGAGTTCCAGGCCGCGGAACCAATTCAGCGGCGGAGCCTGGTATCCGGCGGGAACCCTGGTATTCAATGGCCCCTGGCTGGGTGCGGTGTCCAGGGCAGTCGAGGTCCATCGGCCGCCGTCGGGAGTCTTGCGGAAGACGTATTCCCCACCAAGCGGACAGGCCAGCCTGGCGTCCAGCAACAATTCGGCCGCCGCCCGGCAATCCGGGCCCGGTACGTGAAGCTGCTGGGCCATCGCATGCATCAGCCGGAGGTTACCCAACGATGTCTCTCGCGTGCGAAGGTATCCGAGGGAATTCAGGAAGGGGGGCAGCCGCGCCTTGGAGATGTCGCCCACTCGAAGGCGGATTTGCGACGGCCGCTCGGCTTCCTCGTATTGGAGTTGTGCGACAACGGTGGCCGGCACGTCGCGATGGAACGAGAAGATGGTGAATTGATCGGACTGGCGGCGCCAGATAAGCGGATCTCTCCCAGCGTTGCCAGGAATGAGCCGTGGCGTTTGTGCCCAGCGATCCAAGAGGCTCAGGAAGCCCATTTGGCCGGTTGTGCCGATGTAGCCGACTAACATATTACGCAAAGGCATGCCGCGCAATGGGCCGATCTGCGCGATCCGACCGGCGTTGGCCTGGGGCGGTCCGACATCCCACACGCCGCCGAACAGGCGCCCATTGGCAAGGATCACCTCGCCCGCGGCCAGGTCGTTCGGCATGGGAGCCAAGCGCATCTTGTCGGCCGGCCCGATCCATTGCGAGAGGAAGTCGGCGTGTTTCTTGGCAAACGGGTTGGCGAGGATATCCAGCACTACCCGCTCTTGCTTTTCGGGCAATTCCTCTCGCTTGATTGCGGCCATCATCGGATCGATTCGGCCCCAGTCCGCAAGGAACTGATCGGCGAACTCCCGGTAGGCTCGGGCCTCGCAGCGCGAGACTTTTTCAAGCGGCACGTCGGGCACGGGCAGGAAGAACCCGCGGTGGCCGCGCAGGCTGTCGTGGACTTCGCCGTCTTCAAGCACGGTTTGGCTGCCGTCCGAGCGGCGGTCGAACCCCGGCGGCAGGAACCGGCCGGCCACCAACTGCTCGATCGTATCGCCCGGCTTGCCCTCGGTGGCCGAGGCCAGCAGGGCCATTTGCGCTAGCTCGATATCCGCCACGGCTTTCAGTCGCCGGGCCATCTCGATGCGGTAACGGGGCCCGATCATGTTGCGGCCGAACGCCTCGGAGAAATAGGCGAATATGGTGTCGTTCCGCTCGAGTGGCATTACACTTCGCGCATGACGAAACTCCTTGGATGCCCCCAATGAGCCTTTGCCCGAAGCGGTTTCCAGAAAACGCCGGGCGAGCGTCTTGGACGAAGTGATGAAGTGGAAATCGCCGTCGGCCGCGTAGAACGATCGGACGGACCCGTCGGGCGAGGAAAGGAACGATATCTTCTTGCCGGCAAGCGTGAGTTGCTCTTCGGTAACTTGCTCGTCATTCTTGACCATTTCGTCCCGTTTGCCCGTGAAGTCGCGGCCGAGTATTAAGCTGTTTCGCGCATGGAAGAGCATTCCGAAGGCGGCTCCTTCGCGGAAGAACAGGTCGGTCCCGATAATTGCCACGTCGGCAACTACCGTGTCGCCGAGCATTCTGGACAACACCGACTGTTTAAGCACGAGCTGTCGCTCGATCCGCTTGGACATGCCGTAGTCGAGTCCCCGCCGCGCGACCAGGTTTTTCATGTCGCCATTCCATCGGGCGAGCGTGTCTTGCATCCAAAGGAAGTTCGAGAAACTCCCGAAGCGAACGTACAGGCATTTGACAGGCACGCGCATGGCGATCGGTTCGATCTTGACAGCGTTGGCTGTTTTGGGGTTGGCCGCTTCGGGGCTGGCCGGCTCGGGGAATTCCGGTTCAGGTATGTCGAACGGCTTGGGCAACGGCTGATCGGCCGCTTGGTACTCGTCGGGTTGTTCGAGCATCCGCTGGCGCTGAATGGCAATGCGGATTTTTTCCGTACCAAGCATCAGTCCGACTTCCTTGTTGAATCGCGTCCGCCACGATTTATCTTGTGGGCTTTGCGGCATGTTGAGCCCGAGCCGGCCCGCGAGCATGGCCTTCAGATAGTTTTCGACCAGCGGCGGGTAGTCGATGGTGCTCTGCAAGAAGCCGGGTCCGGCGGCGTAATTCTGCCACCACTGACGGAGCCACGCCTGATGGATCGCCGGATTCTGCTCGGGTACAACCGTTCGCCGGAAGGGCTGACGGCAATGCACTGTCAATTCCAATGGCTCGTCGCCTTGAAAAAGGAAGTATCCGGTCGTCCGGGGCTGCTGCTGGCCCAGCAACTCTCCCAGAAGCCGCCCCACCGGCCGGCCGGTCTGCTCCAGAAAACCCTTCGCGATATTAAGAAAGGCACCCGGCTGCTTTATCACCGGATAGAGCACGCGAGCGTCCTTGTCGGTAATCATCACGCCGTCGATCCCCAACGGTTCCGGCAGCATCGATTTGGGCAACTCGATCGTCATCTGCCCGACGCCGAACGGTTCGCCCGTGACCGCGTTGATCGTAATACCGCCCTGTGCCAAGGCCGGCGTGACCGGCAACGCGATCACAAGTCCCGCAACCATGATGGCCGTACAGATGCATCGAAAAAGAACGTTCATGGCAGACTCCTTGTCGGGTTTCAGGCCTTCGCGTGGGGTATGCCCGACGATGATTTCGGGCGGTGCCGCATTCCATAAGACTATCTGCCGCTTTACCTGGCAACGCGATATGACGGGATTCTTCTGACGGCCGGGAATTCTCCATGTACGTCCGCCGGCAAGTGCCGTTTTTCCGGGGTTTTGCGAATTGTTGGACATTATGGACGCATGCTTCAGCCGCCCAACAATTCCCATCGACCGTCATGTGCGGTTGCAACTTCTTATCCACCGCCAACTTACATCGTCGGGTCATGGCGATCCTGCCTTGCCGAATCTCTTGTCAATGGGACTTTTCTCACGTCATCCGCCGCCGTAACTCTCTAGGCTACAACGAGTTCCAAACGTCCGGATTGTTGAACGTTTTGGCCGCCCCAAAATCCAACAATAGGGCTCACGCAAAGTTATCTCGGCCACGGATCAAACACGGATCAAACACGGATCAAGGGAATGTCTAGTTGATAAACCGTGTTTTCTCGATGTTTACT
>JAUWJC010000568.1 GCA_030607895.1 Pirellulales bacterium | reverse complement strand
GCAGTGTCCGACCCGATGAATCGGGCCACTACGAACGATTCATGCGTCTGCTCTACTGATAACTGACAACTGATAACTTAGAACCTATCCGAAAACCTCAATTCTTGACCGCGTTGAGTATATCAGCCATTGAAAACAGCGCTTTTTGCGGGGTTTCGGGCTGAAAGCTGATAGCTGAAAGCTGATAGCTGAAAGCTGATAGCTGAAAGCTGACTGCTGATAGTCGCAGATTTATTGCGACGAACCATATCGTGAAGCCGCAAGCGGCTATGCGTTCATTCTTTGGTGGCAGTCGATCATCGTGTCGTCTTCGTCGGGAACCACCACGCGCAGCGTCGGCACGGTCAACTCGGTCCCGGAGGCAGCCGCCGCGGCCCAATCGGAAAGTGCCAAGAGCGGGAAGCAAATCGGGTAGTAGTGATATCGGAGATAAAACACCTGGGGGAACCCGGTCCCGGTGAATTCCGGCTCGTCCCAGGTGCCGTCGTCGCGTTGGCCCTCGACCAAGAACCGCACGGCCCGGGCGACGGCCGGGTGTTGCTCCATCCCGGCGGCCAAGAGGCCCATCAGCGCCCAGGCCGTTTGCGAAGCGGTGGGCGGACCCTGGCCGCGAAGCCGTGGATTGTCGTAGCTGGTGGGCGTCTCACCCCAAGCGCCGCAGGCATCTTGGCAGGAAAGCAGCCAGTTGGCACCCGCCACAACGGCCGGATCGTCATCCCCAACGCCAACCGCCGACAACCCGGTGAGCACTTCCCAAGTGCCGTAGATGTAGTTGACGCCCCAGCGCCCGTACCAACTCCCATCGGCCTCCTGCTCGCCGCGCAAGTAGGTGACGGCCCGATCGACGGCCGGATCGCCCACTCGGCGACCTAACTGGGCCAGCGCTTCGAGCACCCGGGCGGTAATGTCGGGTGTGCTGGGGTCGATCATCGCGTTGTGATCGGCAAACGGCACGTGGCAGAGGAACCGGCGGTTATTGTTCCGGTCGAAAGCGGCCCAGCCACCGTCGTCGTTTTGCATGGCCAGCAACCAGCGTTGCCCCCGCTCGATTGCCCCGGCCGCCCTTTCCATCCGGCCGATCCGCAATTGCGGACCGTCAGCCGACTCATCGGCCGGCTCCTCGGTCGTCTCGTCCACCAGCCGCAACTCGGGTGGGAGCTGTTCGGACGGTTCGGCATTATCCGTGAATTGCGATTGCAGGGCCATCAGCACCATGGCCGTGTCGTCGTTGTCGGGATAGAAGTCGTTGGCGTACTCGAAGCACCAGCCGCCCGGCTCCGCGTCGACCGCCTCGGACCAATCACCCGGCCGAGTGATCTGCCGATCCAGCAGCCAATCGATTGCCCGACCGACCGGCCGGCTGTCGGACCGAATGCCGCCGGCCGAGAGGGCCCGAATCGCGATGGCCGTATCCCAAACGGGCGATTTGCACGGTTGGAGATGGATGGTGTCCGTGTGTTCGTCTTCGATAATCAGGTCTTCAAGCTGCCTGTGACATTCGCGGGTCTCGGGGCTATTGTCGCCGTATCCCAGGCATCGCAGGGCAACAATGCTCCAAACGATCGGCGGAAAGATCGCTCCCAGGCCGTCGCTGCGCTCGAACCGATCGATCATCCACCGCTCGGCCGTCTTGATCGCCCGGCGCCTGAGCGGCTCGATCCGATGACGCCGGCACCACTTCAACAACCGGTCGACCGTGCGGAAGAATCGGTCCCAACTGAACAAGCCCGTCTCGCCAGGCAGCCCGGGGCAACGCAACTCGGGCCAATTCTCCGGGGCCTTGATGAACAACTCGCGAATACCCCGATGCGGATCGACCTCTCGCACCGGCTGGCACGCCCACATTATCGACAACGGTACGATTATCGTCCGCGACCAGGAACTTACGGCGTAGAGGTTGACCGGGAACCACTTGGGTAGCAACGCGACCTCGGGCGGGACGGCCGGGCACTGCTCGTAGGAGATTTGCCCGAGAAGGGCCAGGTAGAATCGCGTGTAGCTGTTCACCGCGTCGGCACCGCCACCCGCCATGATTGCACGGCGCCCGCGCTGCATATACTCCGCACCGGGATCGTGACCCGTCAGCTTCAGCGCGAAGTAGGCCTTCACGCTACCGCTGATTTCCACGCCACCGCCCGGGTACATCGACCAGCCACCGTCGGGGAGCTGCTTTTCGACCAGGTATTGGGCCGCGCGGCCGGCCGGCTCCGAGTTCTCCCGACCCAGGTAGGCCAGCAGAAGGATGTACTCGCTCTGGAGGATCGTGTCGCCCTCCAACTCGGCCACCCAATGACCGTCGGCGCGTTGGTTCTCAAGCAGCCAGCCTCGCGTTCTGGCAATAGCGCGTCGAGCCAGCCCGGCCAGATGGCTCGTGGCGATTAGGTCCTGTTCGACTGACTTGGCAAATTGCCCGTTGTGCCCTTCCTTGGGCAAGACGTTGTTGTCCAAGCGGGTTTTCATCAGATCGTCCTTGTTCATCGAGCCGAAAAAGGGACCAGGTTTAATTTGCCGGAACGGCCCGGAGGGTGCTTCGCACAAATTAAACCTGGTCCCTTTTTCGGCTTCATCGAGCGGCCGTCCGTGACACGCTTCCCTCGTACACCACTTGGCCCATTAGCTTACGACATCATCTCGCTCTGGACAAGGGCAGTGCATCGCCAACCGAACATGCGGGTGCAGGAACGGACTTCTTGCGGCTTTGGGAAAACTGTAGGGTGGGTCGAGCGAAGCGAGCCCCACCAACCATGATTCGGCTGTTTTC
>JAUWJC010000002.1 GCA_030607895.1 Pirellulales bacterium | reverse complement strand
GTTTACCTCATTACCTCAACAACTTAGATACCCAAGAGGGGTCAAGAATTCCCTAAATTATGAAAAAATCCGGGAATCACTGAATTACGTAGTGTCTCTGAGGGGAGAGTTCCCAGGTCCCGCAAATGCAGACCGTTTCGTCGTCACAGCCGGTCCCCATGAATAATCCGGGCTAAGTCGTTCGCTTACCTGGGGGCAACGCTGAATCTGTGGAAAGAGCCCATGACGCTCAAGGCGGGCGAGCCGCTGGAGCTTCGCTACGCCGTGGCGCTTTGCGACGGCGAGGTCAAGCCGGCCCGAATCGAGCAACTCTACCGCCGGTGGATCACATGCTTTTCCACCGACAAGTAACCCAACCTAACCGAACCTGCCCCGTGCAAAGGCAACTCCCGGGAAATAGCATACCGACCGTTGGAGCCGCTTGCCTCTTCGCACTGCCACCCAAGACGTGCGAAGCCTCAAGCCGCTCCTCTCACGGGGCGGCAGGGCCGGCGTGTTTTGTCCTGGTGGTTGTCGGCAGCTTGACGCGGCTGTGCAATACCGTTACAATACTGAAGGTAAGTAAGTGGCGGATGAACAAACAGGGGAGGAGCTTGGGATGCGGGCGGGGTATGTCGCAGTAGGGCTGTTGGTGCTGGGAGTCCGGGCGGCGACGGCGCAGCAGGCAACCGTTACCACGCCGTTTCATGCGGTGGGTGATGGGTTCTTCGAGCGGACGGGCGTCCATTGGGGGCTTAGCGGTAAGAATTGGAACTTCACGTTCGGCGCTCCCGGCATGGCGCCGGCACCGTTCGGCGGGTTCGATCCTACGGCGGGAGCGAACCTGGGCGTGGCGCGCGTCGGCAAGGATATGAACGGGTTCTTTCATTTTAGCGCGGCGCAAGGAAGCCGACGGAGTTACACCAGCCAGGCGCCTAGTGTCACCAACATGAACGGTGTACCGGGTTTCTTTCATGACACCTCGCAAAGCCCGTTCGTTATCAGCTACATCCCGGTTGTCGGGGGCTTTCCGGTAGTTGGGTATGTCAATCCCCTCAGGCCACCCATGTTGCGTGCCAATCCGGCCTATGCCAGCCCTGTCGCCCGAGCCATGGCCAATTACCGGGCGGGTCGGCCGTTGGCCGGTCCTCGGCAAACCGAGCCGCCCGAACCGGGTTTCCGCGCCCGCAACGTACCCGATGTGCCCAAGGCTGACGATCCGAAGCTGCACGAGGACCTGATCTTGATCGGGCCGGGTGCAAGCAAGCGATCCAACTCGGGTAAAAAACGATTGGCGGTGGCCCGGGCAGATCAGAACCAGGATGCCGAGGACTGGTTCCAGCGGGGCTGCGACGCCGAGGAGGCGGGCAAGAGGAACGTGGCGAAGCTGTACTATCAGATGGCCTCCCGCCGGGCATCCGGCAAGCTGAAGAAACAAATCCTCACGCGCCTCGATGCCTTGAAGCCTGCCCAGTAACGAGTAGGCTGTTAGGGTTGCGAAGCCGCAAGCGGTTAACCTGGTTCCCAAGCTCTGCTTGGGAACCTGCTATTCTCCAGCAGTGCGGTGCGGTCCCAAGCAGAGCTTGGGACCGAGTGTAAACTCGAAGAACCGCGACCACTGGTCGCGGCTTTACAATTCAGAGAACTTCATGGACGTACAGCTTGCGATCATCGGCGGGGGGCCGGGCGGATACGCGGCGGCATTTCTGGCCGCCGACCTGGGGATGCAAGTGGCACTGGTCGCCGCCGAACCGCGGCTGGGCGGCGTGTGCCTGCTGCGGGGATGCATCCCTTCGAAGGCCCTGCTGCACGTGGCCAAGACAATGGCCGATGCCGGCCAACTGGCCGATTGGGGCGTCTCCTTCGGCAAGGCAGCCATTGATCTGGACGCCATGCGTGCCCGGAAGCAAAAGGTCGTCAACACCCTGACCGGCGGCTTGAAGCAACTGGCCAAGCGACGCAACGTGCGGGTGATTCGTGCCAGGGCCGCATTCGAGAACCCCCAGACGCTGCGTCTCGAACCGATCGGCACCGAGCCGCTCGAAGACGATCGGGTGTGGTTCGAGCACTGCATCCTGGCCAGCGGCTCCTCGCCGATGAGAATCCCGGCGCTGGACCTGCCGACCGATCGGGTGATGAACTCCACGACCGCGCTGGAGTTGCCTGAGGTGCCCGAGTCGATGTTGATCGTCGGCGGCGGCTACATCGGGTTGGAAATGGGCACCGTATACGCGGCGTTGGGGAGCCGGATTTCGGTGGTCGAGATGACCGGCGGCCTGCTGCCGGGCGTCGACCGCAACCTGGTCAAGCCGCTTGCCAAAAGGCTCCAAAGCGATTTCGAGGCCGTCTATCTCCACACTGAAGTCGTCTCTCTGGTCGACAGGGGCGACTCGATCGAAGTTGTGTTCCAGGGCGGGGCGGGCGATGCGAAGGAGGGCGTCCAATGGTTCAATCGCGTGTTGGTTGCGGTGGGCCGGCAGCCGAACAGCTCGGACCTGGGGCTGGAGAACACGCAAGTGGAACTCGACGAGCGCCGGTTTGTGGTCGTCGACGGCCGGCAGCGGACGGCCGACCGGCACATTCTGGCCATTGGCGACGTGGCGGGCGAGCCGATGCTTGCCCACAAGGCGGCCCATCAGGGCAAGGTAGCGGTGGCGGCCCTGTCGGGCGAGCCGGGCGAGTTCTCGCCCCGTGCGATTCCGGCCGTGGTGTTTACCGATCCGGAGATCGCCTGGGCCGGCCTGACCGAGACCCAGGCCGAAGCCGAGGGCAAAACCGTCGAAGTGGCCCAATTTCCTTGGGCGGCCAGCGGGCGGGCACATGCCGTGGGACGAACCGAAGGGCTTACCAAGTGGCTCGTCGAGCCCGACTCCCAGCGGCTACTCGGCTGCGGCATAGTCGGGCCCGGTGCGGGAGAACTGATCGGCGAAGCGGTTCTGACCATCGAGCGGGGTGCGACAATACGCAACCTGGTCGACGTAATCCACCCCCATCCCACGTTCAGCGAGACCTTGGGGGCCGCGGCAGAAGTCCATCTGGGCACGGCCACCGACCTGTATCGACCGAAGCGAAAGCGGCCTTGCGGGTGATTTTCGGATGTACTCCGGGCGTGGCGGGGCGTAGAATTGTTCGGAGACCTTGGCGTTGTCATGGGGGCTTACAATGGACCCGGTGGAACGACATACGAACGGCCGATCGGTAGGCGCATGGTTGACGATGGCGCTGACGGTTGGCGTGCTACTTGCCGGAGGGCTGATCATGTGGCGTTCGCAAGCTCAACAACCCGTGCCCTTCGAGGTTGCCGGGCCGCCGGCCCACTCGCCGCAAACCGAGCAGCCCGCCCGCCAGACTGAAAAAGAACAATTCGCTTTAGCCCGACACCAAATGGTCCAGCGGGACCTTCGCGGCCGCGACATTACCGACAAGCGGGTGTTGGACGTGATGGGGCGTGTACCGCGGCATCGGTTTGTGCCGGCGGAACTTGCCAACGAGGCCTACGACGACCATCCACTGCCGATCGGCAAGGGCCAGACGATTTCGCAACCGTACATCGTGGCGCTTATGACCCAACTGGTCGGTTGCAAGCCGGGTAGCCGGGCGTTGGATATAGGCACGGGCTCGGGCTATCAGGCGGCCGTGTTGGCCGAGTTGTGCAAGGAGGTCTACAGCATCGAGATCGTCCGCCCGCTTGCCGACACGGCTCGAAAGCGACTGGCGGAACTTGGCTACAAGAACATCGAGGTCCGCTCGGGCGACGGCTATCGGGGCTGGCCGAAACATGCCCCCTTCGACGTGATCATCGTGGCGGCCGCGCCCGATCACGTACCCCAGCCATTGATAGATCAACTGGCACCCGGCGGCCGGCTGGTCATTCCCGTGGGCCGCTTCTTCCAGGAACTTCTGCTAATCGAGAAGCAGAAAGACGGCACGGTCCGACGCAAGTCGGTCACCGCCGTGTCGTTTGTACCCATGACGGGCGAGGCACGGGAGTAAGACTGCCCGCAAGGATGGTGGTACGTTGGTGGTGCCGGTTCTTGCACCGGCGCGGCTTCTTCAAACGATCATCGCTACTATCTACTGTCGGCTTGACCTAACCTATCTGTCTTCTTCCATAACTTTGTACCCGAGTAAAACGGCAATGTCCTTGATTACCTGTCTCAAATTGCCGAGTGGCGCCGCCCTATGGATGCCGTATTCGCCAGGAGAGAAAAGCCTCCGTATTCTCTTTGCGTCGTCAACCTTGGCAACCAACTTGGTTCTGCACAGTACGGGATCAACCCGGTCACTGTAGATAGAGCGGGCATTGACAACCCGGCCGGTGTAGAAACCGATTTTTTTGTGGAGCACATACACTTTCCAGAATGTCACAGGTTCTCCCTCGGGCCATTCTACCTGCAGTCCGGTGGACGAACCGGGCTTTCGAGTGTCCCTGACAGGACTTTGGGCGTGGGTCGTTATGAAGTACGGGACTATCCTGTCGTCTCCGTAAGGGTTAACCGGGGCTCCACAGTGTGTGAGGATAGTAGTGTTGTTAGCTGGATCGACAATCAAGTCCCCCAGCATGCTCGGCCTCCCCGTGAGGAAATAGCCCAACAGTTGGGCGACTAATATGTTCGGGTAATTCTGACAGACTGCCTGTATACCTCTCTTCTTGAAACCGCATTCAAGACCCAGTCCGGGCCAGAACATGTCTTCTATTTTCCCGGTCGGCCTCAACCTTCTCATAAAAGTCGAGACTGCATTGCAATTGTATTTCTCCCTTAATGCCTCAAAAGCCAGATACGCCCTGGCTGTCTTCGTTATCTCTGACCTCGCGGCTTCCACTTTCCGAGCCTCCTCTATCCATTTTTCGGAAATCGCTTCCGCTTTCTTTTCGTCCGTTTGTTCATATGCCTCGTAAAACTCCTCGGGCGGGACGATCACAAGTTCAACTCCCAGGGTCTGCTTCAATGCGCGGGTGTAAGTCTCGTTGTAATCTTTTGGCATATGTTTGCGTATGTCGCCCTGATAATCAACCTGAGCAAGAAACTTGTACGGCGACACCACCAGTATCCTGGATTCTTTGAGCTTCTTGATGGCCTGTATCAGCTTGATCTTATATACCAGGTCTTCAAACATCGCCAAAGACACATTTGGATCGCAGAGACTTCTTCTATCCAACTCCGCAGTCAGGATTTTCCCTTTCCCATAGCCGAGTCCTCCCTCCAGTATGCTTTCCTCCTCTTGTCCCGTACCGAACAACTTATAGGGAATGTTCATGAACTCAAAGAGGTTATACACCACGATAGTAGGCAATCCAGAGAAGGCCAGCCTGTAATCTCTCGCACGTCCGCCGAGTCCAAAGCTTACCAGAAGCACGCCATCCAGGTCTTTCTTGCACTTCTCCAATTCCTTGGCAACGGATGCCGGGTTTGTCCCCCCTCCGGTCACGTCCTTTGCGATGAACTTCACCCCGTTGCATTCATTTTTCAGTTTCTCGAGAAGTTCCTGGTTGCTCATGAACGCCTCGGGCTCGGGAAGTGTTCCGGCACCTGCGTATCCGCGGCTGAGAAAGACGGTATAGATCACCGTTTTCTCCGCCATCTTTCGCTTCGGCAGTTTGCACTGGCTCATATCCCTCTTCAAGACCAGCTTTTTTCCACCAGTCAAATCCAGCTTACCGTCGGCTTTGGCAGAGCCTATGCAGCCCACCACCAACCCCGCAAGCAAAAGCGCCGCCGTGCAATACAATTTCCTCTGTTTGAATCCAGTTTTGTCCATTTGAACCTTCCCTTCGGACTAATGAAGGCCTTCCTTTCGGCTCTTCCGTTGCAACCGTTCACGAGCCTTCGACGGCGCCGAAGCACTACCCGCAAGCGATTGTTCCAAATTATACGATCTAAGCGAAACCGGGTCAAGCCCGCCGGCTAAACGAAACTCGTCGCACAATAGTGTCTTTCGCGATGTTTCACCCCCACGAACAGTTACTCGTCGAGACGGAAGTAAAGCAGATCACTGTGTTTATCCACCTTGATTCTCACTGCGGTCTCCTCAATCTCCGGTCAAAGAACGCGGTCAAACGCTTTTCCGGCGTGATGGACACATTCACCACGATCCGAAGCCAACGGTTCCCGAACTCCCGTTAGCTGGCACGCCCATCAAGGTACCGGCAAACAGAAGTGTTTCGGTGAAAAGCACTTGCGTTGCTTTGCCATTAGCCTCGACAGGGCCGTTTGCGGTTGCGGACCCTACCGAGGCTCTTGATGGCGATCTTTACGTCGGCCTCGACCTGGAAATCGAACATCCCGGCGACGATGAAATCGGCACCGTTGTTATAGGCGTCGGGAAACGCTTTTCGCGGCGAAATGGCCCCGGCCGCCATCACTTTGAACGCTACCCAGGGCTTGTCGACCGTTTCCATGAAGGCCGCCGTCGCCTCGGGATTGTTGCACCACATGTTGTCGTGGTTCAGGTTGTGGTCGGACGCTCCACCCTTCATCCAGTCGTATTCTTTGCGATGCTCCTTGGGCGTGGCCGACCAGTAGCGGTCCCCGTGGAAGGTTTTTACGTAGAAATCGGGGTTGACCTTTTCCTTCTCGCAGGCGATGGGTATGTTCAGCGAGTGGCTTCCGACACCGGCGGGCACGCCCTGGGCCTTGATCAACTCGACCATCTGCCCGAGCACATCCGTCGTGCCGCCGTTCATCATGTGCGAGTCGGTCCTCCCACCGTGAGAATACAGCATCGTTACACCCAAGTCCACTTGCCGTTTGATCTCCTCATTCATCTTGGCCTTGTCCTCGAAGAACGAAATGCAGGCCATGGTTTGAAGCTTTGTGGTGTGATTTTGGTTATACTTCGTCACCACGGGCCAGCACTTGGGATCCAACTGGATCGTGTTGATACCGCACGCTTGGGCAAGTTCCAAGGTCTCGAAGACTTTCGCCTCGGTGTTGTAGGAGGTGAACAACTTGGAAGCGTACATCAGGTCGCGACTATGGGCCCAACCGCCGATCAGGTTGCCGCCGATGAAGAGCCGGCTTAGAGACACGTCACAAATCTTGCCGCACGGCAGGCTGCCGGGTGGAATATCGGTTTTGGGCTTTTGAGTCTTGCCTTGACTGGTCTTGGCAGTCCCGTCTTGCATCGCGGCCAGGAGGGTGTTCTCCTCGATGCTGCTGTATGCGGCACCCACGCCAGCCGCTCCCAGTACGCCCCTCGCCAGGAAACACCGACGGTCAGTTCTGTCTGCCATTGCTGATTACCTCTTCATTTGACGTTGAGATTGTGCAATTCCGCCCGTTCAGGGCTCATGTACTTCTTGCTTCCCCCAAGCCTGCTGGGGGCGGAGATCATGCGGTCAATCTCCCTCCCCAAAATCCGTGACGGTTAGGAAATATCTACATCTCATACAGTTTCGAACTGCAGATTGGAGAGTTCTTCCTCTGTCGCCCGTGCGGAGATCCCGAGAAACTCCACTCCGATCACTCGGTCATTCTCGTCGAAATCCAGAATAACTCCGGGACGGACTTCCTCTGACTCGACGATCTTGTTTTCGTCAAGACGGAAGTAGAGCGCATCGCTGCCTTTGTCTACCTTGATTCTCACTGCGGTTTCCTCAATCTTCGGTCAAAGAACGCGGTCAAGCGCTTTTCGGGCGCGACGGAGACATTCACCACGATCCGAAGCCAACGATTCCCGAACTCGGGAATTTGTTTGATGAAATGCCAGGTGCCGTCGTCATGTTCTTCCGTACGGTCAGGATCACGCGTGGTCCGGTCTGCCCACTCGGGCTCAATCCCGCGTTCGTTCAGCATGTGCCTGAAATGACTCGAATCGTCCACGGGAGAATTCTACCACAGGATTCGTGAATTGTCATTCGTCATTACGCTTTCAACCAACCCTACAACGCGTTTTTCACTCGTGTCGGAATGTGGGGCGCTGGGCACCACCCGGCGGCGGGTCTATTCCTTTCCTCCTTTCTTTCTTCTTCTCGGCCTTTTTGTCTTCTTGTTTCTCGTCCGAGAGCAATTCGCGCCATGGCTTTCCTGCCCGGTAGCTTTCCAGTTCCTTGGTGAGTGCCTCTTTCTTGTCTGGGCCGCCCAACTCGACGGCCTTTTCGGCCCATTTGACGGCGTCGTTCATGCCGCCCGTCTCGGCGTAGGCGGCGGCAAGCGTGCTGAGGATGTGGGCCTTCTTGTATTTAGTCAGTTCACAGGCCTTGGTGGCCAGCTTGACGGCACGCCGGCCGTTACGCAGTTTGTCGTCGGGCGAGGTTGCCAGGACCCAGGCCAGGTTATTGTAGATACCGGATTCTTCGGAACAGAGCTTGAGTGCTTTTTCGTAGTCGGCAATGGCTTCGGCATGTTTACCGATTCCCAGGAGCGAATCGGCCCGACCCCGCAAGGCATGCCCGTTTTTCGGATCGTCGGCCAGGATGGCGGAGAAGAGTTCGACCGCCTTTTTGGTTTTTTTCTGGGCGTGGTGGAACATGGCCAGTTGCAGTCGCAAGGTCACGTCGTCGGGGTCATCTTCGAGCAGTTCTTCCAGATCGTCGACGGCCGCGCCCAGTTTGCCGGCGTCGGCCAGGAGCATTACTCGGAGCCGCCTGGCCGGCTTCAGTTGGGGCTTCAATTCCAGCGCCTTGTCGGCATCGGCAAGTGCTTTGTCGAGTTGACCCAATTCGTGATGGACTTCGGCACGCAAGATCAGCACGACGACGTTGTCGGGCTTCATGGTGACGGCCTGATCGAGATCGTGCAAGGCGGCCGCGAAATTCGATTGCAGGCTGTGAACCTGTGCCCGGCGCATCAGCGGAGCGATCGAGTTGGGGTCGAGTTGTTGCGCCTGGTCGAGACTGACCAGCGCCTCGTCGTACTTCTTCAACGTGGCCAATACCATGGCTTGTGCTTCGTAAGTTGGGGCGTGGTCGGGGTCCAGCTTGACGGCCTTTTGAAAATCAGCCAGTGCCTTTTCCGGCTTGCCCTGTTTGGCATACTCCAGGCCCCGGGTCCGCAGCGCGACAGGGCTGTTCGGCGCAATGCGGACCGCTTCGTCCAGATCGGCCAGTTTCTTCTTGGCATCCTTCCGCAGGCCGGCCCGAAGCGCCAGCGCTTTGGCACGAAGCCGCGGATCATCGAACTTCAGGGCAATCGATTGGTCGAGTGCTTCGGCAGCGCGCTTGGCATCTCCATCCGGCAGGAGGTTGAGTTGGGCTATGAGGAAAAAGGCCTCGGGCTGTTTCGGGTCCAGTTCGACCGCCTTCTCCAGATCGGTCAGTGCGAGGCGGCGGAATTGGGGCCATCTGGGGTCCGGGGGCGAAGCGGCGAAGATAGTCTTGCTAACGTTCTCGCCCCGCTGAAAATGGGTCGAGGCCAACAACTGCTTGGCAAACCGCGCATTCTCCTCGTCGAGCCCCTTCTTCAGAGCACTCTGGCACAGCTCGATCACCTTGCTCAGATCGCTCAATGTCGAAGCCTCCAATTTCGCCTCGGTAGCCCGATCCAGGTCTTCCCGGCCTTCGTTTTCCGCCTGGCCCGGACCGCCGGACAGCGCGCCGGCTGCCAGCAGGGCTAGCACCACAAATCGAACTGAACGCAACATGGGCATGACTCCGTCCTGTAATTGGTGGGTTTTAGGGGCAGGATATATGCGGCAGGCAACAGCTTGACCGCCAATGTGGCATTATGCGCCGTTCGCCCGAAAAATGCTACGTGAGTCTGGGCCGAAAAAGGGACCAGGTTTAATTTGTGCGAAGCACCCTTCGGGCCGTTCCGGCAAATTAAACCTGGTCCCTTTTTCGGCTCGGGGACGGACAAGCCGTTACCGGCTCCGGGACTAAAAACTCGCAAACGCTTGTTTTCCTGACATATTTCTTGCCAAACAACAAAGAGCCACGGATGAAGCACGGATCAAACACGGATTGTTCGACTGTCTTGGTTCTGGGATCAGCCGAAAAACTTGGCGAAACGGTCCTCAAGGAGCTATTGATTTACCACGAAGGGCACGAAGAACACGAAGGGAGAAGCAGAAAATGTCGGAAGAACACGTCGTTAGCGGGTTGATCTTTCTTCGCTTCGTATTGCAAATCCGTAAAAGCTTGTTTCCTGACGAAGTTTTCCCTCAGCCCCCGGCTTTGCCGGGGGACGGGTGGTGCCGATGACCTGCGTTCAATGGGTTTTCCGACAATCCCCCGGCAGAGCGGGGGGCTGAGGGACAGAACTGCGATTTTGGTTGCGGCTCCGCCGCACCGCGGACTACTGCTTTTTCGGCGCCGGTTGTGCCGGTTTCTTGAACTTCAGTACCGGTTCGTCCGGCTCGGGTTCCGGCTCCTGGGGCGCATCGCCCGAGTCGATCAGCATGTAGCCGGCCCAGAAGAAAGGATGCGTGGCCTTTGGTGGGTCTTGGGCGGTTGTCCGCTTCACACGCGGCTCCGCTTCCAGGTTCAACCGCGAATCCATCGTCAATAGCACGGCCCGTTGCCAGGCGTCGGCCGGCGATGTATGGGGTAACTCCTGGGCGAACTCGCGGACCAACTCGAAACTGGTCTCGCCGCCGGTTCGCCAGCGGCTCAGAAGTAGCGTCTTCGCCCCATTAGACATCAGCCCACACACCGACAAGAACATCTCCGCGCCGGCCACGGCTGGATTTACCCGCTTCAGCGAGTTCTCGGCTGCCGTGTGGAAGCCGGGCAGGATTATTGTTTCCGGACCATCCCAGGGCAACGAGAGCCAATCGTTCAGCGTGTTGCCTGGCTTGCCTCGTTCGATTGGGACCGGCGCCCAACCATAGGGGCCGCTTTCGGAAGGAAGGATGTCGTCGAGCACAATCAACCGATCGAACAGCGACCCGTAAACCGCCGAAGGCCCCGGCATCGGATTCTTCAGTGCCACGGCCCCGGCAACGGCGCGGGAGAGTTGTTCGAAGGCTGCTTGGGCAACCGCGTCGTCGTCGCGTGGGAAAAGATGACCCACCACCACGGCCGTGTTGCCCGTCGGCTTGCGACCCCGACCGTCCGGGACGGCCAACGAAATGGTCGGTGCGTAGCGAATCCGGAACCTTGAAATCAGCGGTTGCAATTGACCGTCGATGTCCACCTCGAGCGACTCGAACGGCAGGTACCAGAGCACGCCGTCGGGTACGATAATCAGTTCCTTGAAATTCTTGGTAAAATCTGCCTTGGAGCCCTTTAGGATTAAGTCCAGCATGTCCCGGGAGGATTGCTTCCAGTGGGTGTCAGCCAACTCTTTGACGGCCAACTCACGGTTCTGTTCGAATTGACCCATCTCGCGCAGCAGACCGACAATCCGCTTGTTCAACACGGCCGGGGCGCCCACCTGCCAGTAAGTGTATCGCTCCTTGTTCAACAGGAACCCATACAAATGCCGGCTGGTGGCGAAGAAGACCAACAGGGCCCGGCCGCCGGGTAGCGAGCCTTGGACTTCCTTGACCGACCTAAGCGGCGGGAAGACCAACTTGGCCGGGTCGCGGCGGACGGCCATCTCCCGCAACACGGCTTCCCTAAGCAGGCTGACCTCGGCCAGACTGGCCAGGGGCTTTTTCTTCTTTGTGGCGGCTTCCGGGTCCTCGATCACCAGCGGCTCGGCCCGCAGGTGGTCGCGGATTTGTCTGGCCTGCCGCGAAAGCTTCTCGTAGCCCGGGTAACGGACCAGCAAGTCTTGCCGTTGTAGCTGGGCCTCCTTGTCCAACGCGGCGATCGGCCCTTCGAGAATCCAGCGCAACGACGTCAACCGACCGCCGAAACCCAGCGAACTGAAGAATCGGTGCCGCCGCATCCGGTCGGAAATCTCCATTGCCTTCTCGAAGTTCTTACGCTCCAGCGCCACCTCGAACCAGTGCTCCAAGGGCACCGGGTGCGGACTGACAAGCACGGCCAACGATTCGATCGGGCTGGCCGCCCAGTCGGCCGGCTTCGGATCGCGGAGCACGTTGGCGTAAAGGTCCATCGCCACGCGCGGGCGGATTGCCCCGGCCACGTAGAGATTGTCGGCCAGCGATATCCTGAACAGCCAGTACGAGCCGTGCCGCATGTAACCCATGGCGGTCGCCAGGGCCTGGTCTCCCAAGTCGATCTTGCCCTGCTGGAACAGCACCAGGGAGTTAAGGAAACTACATTGGGCACCGATTCGACCGGCACCCATCTCCCGCCGGCCGATTGCCAGTTTGGCGTCGCCAAGCAGCCCGGCCGCTTGTCGGGTTTGCCTCAGGACGGCGTAGTTCTCCGCCGCCGACACAAGCAGCGAGACCTGCAACTGGCGGAGCCCCTTCACCTTGGCCCAGCGAGCCGCCGGAACGAGCGGGGGATAGACGCCCTTGCGGTTGGCCAACAGGTGCGACAGGGTCCCGTAGCGCAACGCTTCTTCCAGCACGCCACCGTCGAAGAAATAGACCGCGGCGTAGCTGGCTACCAAGAAGCATTTCGACGCGGCCGCGTAATCACCCCGCCCCAAAGCCAGTTGGCCCAGGGTCAACAGGGCGGTACTTGTCAGGGGGTGGTCGAACTCGCCGGCGGCCACCACCGACCGCTCGAAGTGCCCGATCGCCTGTGCCTCCCGGCCGCCGGCCAACAGCGCCAAACCGAGTTGCACGTCGATCCAGGCTTCCGACCAGTGATTGGGTGGACCGGGACGACGCGACAAGGCGGTTATCAGTTGCGCGGTAAGTGGATCGTGCCGGCAAACCGGCCCCATCAGTTCCAGCCGTCGCCGCATGGCCAGCGTTGTACAGCGGACGATTTCTCCCACTTGAATTGGCAAGAAGCGGGCGTGATCGACTATGCCGCCATGCTTGTATTGTTCGTTGTTGTCGATTCGTCCACGGCCGATCAGCATCGAATTGGGGAAGTGTCCCAGCCGCGCCCGACGCGTGCTCTTACCCCAAGGGATTTGCTTGTAGGCGCCAGCCCCGGCCGGCCGGATCGACGGCGGGAACTTCACCCGGATCATCCAGTCGGAATAGGCCGAAAACATCTTCAACGCCGACGTATAGTGCTCAAGTGCTTGGGGTAATTGCCCCATGTGGTAGTAGCACTCGCCACACATCGTGTGATAGCAGATCGAGTCGATCCATCGCAATTGGCCCGTCTTGATGGCCCCGCGACCCTCGGCCCGGAATTCCGCCAAAGCGTCCTTGTATCGGCCCTCGTAGAAATTGCCGAAGTTGGCGTGGTATATCTGTGTTGGCACACTCCGCTCGTCCACCTGGGCTCGTGCCGAAGAAATCCACACCGGGAAAAGGAGCAACCCGACAATTGGAATCGAGGCCAATCGGACCGCCGGCCAAATTCGGCCGTTTCCCGCAGTGAAATGGCCTGAAAAAGAGGGGAGAATCATGTTTTGGTGTCCTCTTCCAGTATCCCCTTCCGTGATGCCTGGTAACCAGCGAGCCGCGGGGTTCACCCCCGTGCCGGTGCAGCGCCGGGATAACCCCGGCGGCTCGCTCAATCCTCACGATACTATTATATTACGCGCCGGCAAAGGCGTTTTCCAGACGCCGGTGCCAAAATCGCAGTCCGAGCCGCCCTGTCCTCAGGGCGGGTGGTGCGCGGGCATTCCGCAACCCGCAGTGAGAGGTTGTGAATTTTTGTAGGGTGCGTGAAACGCACCACAAGCTGTAGTGGGTGGTGCGTTTCACGCACCCTACATATTGTAGCCCTGGTGATGGGAAATCGAAACATTCACAAGCTCTGAGGCAAATCAGTACGGAAAAGGGACCGTGCGACGGCTGCCGAGCTAAAGTCTGACCGATGTGGTTGACGATAACGGTTGTATCAATTGTATTGGTCGCGGTGTTTCTTGCCCATGCTCTGTAGGGTGGGAATGCCGGCGCGAGGCAGAACCCTGATCGAGCAGGCGGAGGTAACCGGATGAGCGGCTCGAACAAGCGGCGACGCAGGCTGCGAGATGCGTGGATCGGCCTGGGTATCTTGTCCGCCCTGGTTGCGGCCGGTTGTCAGGTGGATGTTGGGGGCCAAACGCTACCCAGTCCGTATTACATGTCGGACGACGTCCAGTACTTCGCACCCGGTCCAGAGTTCAAATTGGCCAAGGAGGCGGCTGCACTGAAAGCACATGCCCAGGAGGAGGCGTTGATGGGCCAATAGTAGCCAGTGGCCAGTGGCCAGTGGTCAGAAAGCCGCTGGCAGATTCGCAACTGACCACTCACCAGTGATCGCTACATACGAGATCATGCCGAACGTTCGAGCGGCTGCGCTCTGCCGGCACTTGCTGTCCAAGCGGATCCGACCACTGGAACGTTACAGGGGGACGGCGCCTTTGGTTGCCGACGTCTAAGGGGTAGGTACGCTCCTTGGACGTCAGTAGCCGAAGGACCCGCCCGAAGACCCATGGGAGCCGAATCGTGGGCGTATTGTCCGAGACCGCCCAACAATGGGTCAACGTCGTGCTGATCTGGATCGGGTTTGGAACCCTGGCCGGGCGGTTGGCCAGGGCCATTCTGCCGGGCCGCGAGCCGGCCGGGGCCGTGGCCACACTGGTCGTCGGCATCACCGGCAGTACGATCGGCCTGTTGGTGTTGTCTTATTTCTCTTCCCGATTCTGGGAGGCCGAACCGGCCAACCCTATCAGTCCCGTGGGATTGCTGGCCGCCACCGGCGGCGCGTTCGTCCTGCTGGCCGCCTACCGCGTCCTGAGCACCCTGTTCCTGATCGAGCGGGAAGAAACAGACGTCGGGACGTGAAGCCCAAAGCGAGGAGTGAGGGACGAGGGGTGCCGCTTGCGGCTTCGCACTTTCTGCCCTCGCCCCTAATTCCTCGTCCCTAATCCCACTCACACGGCCTTCTGCTTCGACGATACGACGTAGTCCGGGCCGCCGCGCCACTGGACGAACAGCCGCTTCAGTCGTAACACCTGTGCTCGGATTGTCGTCGCGGGGAAGTGCGTGTAGCGGTAGCAGGTAGCCAGCCGGGTCAGCCAGTGCCGCTTGCAGTCGAGCGAGCCGGCTCCCAGGTCGTAGCATTTGTCCTGCCGCCGGAAACCGTCTTCGAGCATCATCTGTTGCAGAACACTGCCGGGCCCGACCGCCGTCAGGTCGGGATCGAATCCCATCCGCAGTCCGTACACACGGCCGTGATAGTGATAATTGTAAACGAATGCCGCCGGCTTGCCGTCGCCCAGGAGTAGGTTCAAGTCGAGCGAGCCGGTCTTTGCGGCGGCGGCGTGCGTATCGCGGAGGTACTCGCAAACCGATTCGTGGCAAAGCGTGGTGCCCGTTTCAGACGAGCCCTGCCAGCTTCGTCGGGAGAGCTCGACGCAGGCGTCGTACAGGTCCCAACGTGGATCGCCGTCACCGTAGGCATCACCCTCGGGCCGGTAGCGGATGTAGGTTATTTCACCCCGTTCGGCCAGTCGGCGTTGGCAGCGGTTGACGTTATGCCGCCATTTCTTTGTCCTGCTGCTCCAGTACTCCTCCCAGGTGCCGTTCATGTCCACGACGGCCGTCTGGGCCCAAGGCTGCTGCTGGGGCGAGAACCCCGCCGCCCGCATGGCCAGCGGCGTCCGGCGGCGATCACAGCCGGCTGCGTCCACCCAGCGCATGTCCAGCAGGTCCCAATCCCGCTCGGCCCGGGCGACGTATTCCATTCCAGCCCGCAGCGTGACCGTTGGATTTGGGCCTATCGGCCCGTAGAATGTTCCCCAATCGTGCAGGGGATAGGTCAGTACCCGGACCGGCCCAACCCGGGTCGATTCGGTCAGCACGACCAGCGGCAGGATGCCGATTGGTTTCCCTTCCTCGTGGACGATCAGGACTCGGAGCTTCTGGCCATGGCCGCTGTGCCGCCAGTAGACCTCCAGCCAGTCCAGCGACTGAAAGAACGTGGCGGCACGAGTTTGTGACAACAACGCCTTCCAAATCAGTCGATAGCCGGCCAATTCGTGAATGTCGCTGATTTGCTCGACGTGGTGTTCGACGGGGGACTGCTCGACGGGGGGCTGTGCGATTTGGGGCATATTTAGAATGCTCGGGCGGTGTTGGAAAGTGTCTGGCCGATTGGGACGAGATTGGACACCTCGATGAGAAAGCAACCGGTGTGCCGCGGGCGGCCGCATCGGGCAGGATCGGCTGAAAACGACGCAAGTCTTGTGCTGGCAACACCTTTCGCAGCTTGCCGCCACTATCGGTCCCGATAGCCCCCCGAGCACAATGGGGCAGAAACGCAACACGGCCGCGTGGGCGTCGACTTCACACTACACCGGCTCCCGTCACCAGAGATATCCGCCATGGTCAGAGGGGGTTGTACTGTTGGATCGATTTGCTATGGTACGGCCATGAACACGCAGCAATACCATCAGCTTTCATCTGACGAGCAGGAAAAGCTTCGTCGCAAGGCGGTCGAGGCCGTGGTCTCCGGCCAGAAGCAGATCGAAGTGGCCAGGCTGTTTGGCGTTACTCGTCAGGCGGTCAACAACTGGATGATGGCCTACCGGGCGGGGGGGATGAAGGCCATCAGAACCAGAAAAAAGGGTCGCCCAAGGGGACCCGCAGAACGACCGTAGCGATCCGCGCGACGATGCCTCGTCGTTTTTCGTGGTTTTGTCGGTAGCCGGCGAGCCGCGGGGTTCATCCCCGCGACAGTACAACGCCGGGATAAACCCGGCGGCTCGCTCTTGCACCCAGAAACGGAAGAGCCCGGCTGGGCTATTCGTTTGCGCCCAGCCGCCCTGTCCTCAGGGCGGTTGACGCACGGTAACGCTGATGATCGACGATCGTCACGTCGGCTTCTCCCAGGGCGAAATCACCCTGTCCTTCGACAAACACCCGAACATGGCATGGCCCGCTCGCCTTTTCGGGCACCTCGATCCGCGCGAAAAGACGACCTCCTTCAACCGGTGATTCGGCCAGAGCAAGGCAGCGATCGTTTGCCTGTTGATAGACTTCCTGGAAGCGGGCCAACTCACCGGACGTTTGCGGGTACTCCCGGCGGCTCGGCGGCGTGAACGTCAGCCGGTCCCGCCGCACCACCAGTTCGATTGTCGCTCGACCGTCCACGGGACTCGTGCCCGCCACTTCCAGCGTCCGTCCGGCGAGCCGTTGCGGCGACACTTCAATTCGGACCGGCTTGGGGTGCCGCAGCCGTAGCATCGGGTCGCCGGTCAGATTGAACAGCAGGAGATGTTCCGCCCGTTGGGCGGCCAGTTTCTTTGGGGCCGGGCTGATCGCCGCCGCCACGGCGTCGAGCATCGCCCGCTCGGGGTTCTCGTCCGAAGTTTCCTTCATCATGTTCCGCTTGGCATGAAGTAGGGCTTCGCCCAGCGTCTCGCGGCGACGGCGGAAACACTGATCCATCAGTTCCGTGCCCATCACCGACATTGCATACGGCATCGTCACGCGGGAGCCGGCGACAATGGCAACCGGAGCACCCGGCGCGCGGAGCATCTCTTCGGCCAGGCAGTCTCGCCGCGCGTCGAAAGCCCCGGCGTAACAAGCCAAAAACAGAGCGATCGGCGAGCCGTGTCGGCAGTCCAAGCGGCCGATGTCCGGATTGGCCAGGATGTGATATTGTCCGCCCGGTACTTGTACCCGATCCAACCCCAAATGGAATCCATGACCGATGTATACCCAAAACCAACAGCCTTCGTTCAGCCGCGAGGCGGTCGTCAGGTGGAACAGCCTGGGGTCGGGACAGAAAGGACTCCGCCAGCTTCCGTAAGTCATCGTAACGCGGTAGCCGGCCGGAATGTCCCGCGTAAGAAAATACCGGGCGGCCGATTCCAACACCGTGTCGGCCAGCGTGCCGAACCCGCCGACGCCGGCCACGAAGTTCAACCGCCGCCGCCACGACCCACAATCAACCGAGCGCTCGTAGGCCAGAATCTTCCGGACGATTAGGGCCAACTCCTCGGGCGTGTCGGCCGTGAGCCGGCCGATGGCAACGTCCGGTATCCGGTCGTCGTCCAGGTCGGCGTACCAGTTGTCGGTGGCGATGTGCGGTTCGGAGCCCCAGAGGACGTTTACCTCCGCCCTGGCGTGATGCACCGGCACGCATCTGGCCCGCAGGACAGGGTCCTTCTCCAACCCCGGTTCGGCATCGCCACCAGCACCACGAACCGAAGCCGGCCGCGCCGGGCCGCCTCGCGAATCCGCCGCCGGATATCCTCCGCGGTGCCCGCATTTGATAGCACTGCAAGCGAATGTCCCTGCCGGGTGCGATGTTCCAACCACGGGGCCAATGCGTCGCGAAACGCGGCCGGACATACAACCACCGCGTCCGGGTCGCCCGGTGTCACGGCCAACAGCAACATTGCAAGCGTAGCCGACATCTGACTTCTTCGCTGTATTCACTGTAGGGTGGGTCGAGGCACGAGACCCACCTATAGGCTTCACTGTAGGGTGGGTCGAGGCACGAGACCCATCTGTAGGCATCCAATTTCGAGCCTTCGCGCGTGGGTCTCGTACCTCGACCCACCCTACCTGTTGCCAGCACAGGGCCGGGAGTGTACCCGGGGGACCGATTCCGCGGCAAGGCGAATTGAGCCGAAAGCGGTTTGCATTCTGCCGCTGGGGATTACCCTTGGCCAATTGTGTTGCCCAAAATCCGTGACGGCCGGGAATTCTCCATGTACGTCCGCCGGCAAGTGCCGTTTTCCCGGGGTTTTGTGAATTGTTGGACAGTTGGACGCATGCTCCAGCCGCCCAATAATTCCCATCGACCCTCATCCGCGGTTGCAAGTTGTTATCCACCATCAATTTACATCGTCGGGTCATGGCGATCATACCTTGCCGAAACTATTGTCAAGAGGACTTCCCTCGATTCATTTGCCGTCGCAACTCTCTACGCCACAACGAGTTACAAACGCCCGAATTGTTGACCGTTTTAGCCGCCCCAAAATCCAACAAAACATCTCGCGTAAACGACGGCACGCCGCGTCACGGCACAACACGACATGGTGAACAAATGTACCAAACCACCGCCCGATTGTCAAGCCCTGGAATTGGCCGGCCGCGTGACGCGTGACGTATCTATGGGGTCAAACCGCTGACTACCGCGAAGCGGTTACACAGCAAAGCCCAGGGTCGCCGAGCGCACCCTGGGTTGCCATATCGTCCCTTCCCCCAAACCCCGAAGGGGTTTCACAACGTGCCGTTTCCCCCGGGTGGGCAGCAGGATTTGTAAAACCCCTTCGGGGTTTGGGCCGTGTTTTGTGGCTCCTGACCCAGGGTGCGCTGCGCGACCCTGGGCTAGGTTGTCAAACGCCTTCGGCGTAACTTTTCCGCAACGTCCGGGCCCCTTGCGTCCCCTGTCGGACGGAGTACAATGGGCCGATCAGGGATGGTACGGTTCGCAGAGTGCCCGCACGATGAATGTGACATTGTGAATTCGGCCGCCGCTACGAGTTCGAGCCACGGCCAAAACCAGCATGGGGTCACTGCACACCCGGGAAATGTGTATGGTGTCCGCCGAATTCCGACCAGAGTGGAATGGGGACACGAGGCACCTACTTGCGGGATCGCGCAACGTCGTATAGAATCATCGCAGTGGAAAACCTGTTATAGGGATAAGTTACACTGGTAAGTGTGTGCAACACAATATTCCGCTGGGAGCCTGGAAAATGTCAAACCCCAACAGAAGTCTATATGACACAAACGCACGGTGTGCGACTCGGCGAACAATTCCGCCGGCCATTAGCAAGCCTTCTGGTCGCAGGAAGCTCATTGCGTTCGGATGGTACGGGGGGAAATTCTCGCATCTCTCATGGTTGCTTCCATTGCTTCCAGAATGCCACCACTACTGCGAGCCCTACGCAGGTTCTGGCGCCGTGCTCCTAAACCGCGACTCATCGCCCATTGAAACGTACAACGACTTAGACGGAGAGGTATGCAATTTTTTCCGTGTCCTTCGCGAGCAGAAAGAGCAACTCGTCGAGGCCATCGGGCTGACCCCGTTCTCACGCGAAGAATTCTCCATCGCCTGTGAATTCGTGGCTGATCTTCAACCGCTTGAACGGGCTCGTCGATTCTACGTGAGGGCACGGCAGGTTCGCACGGGTCTGGCACAGCGCGCCAGTCTTGGACGGTGGGCAAATTGCAAACAGACAAGCCGTGCTGGAATGAGCGGAGTCGTCAGCCGTTGGCTAGGAGCAATTGACATGTTGCCGGAAATTGCAGAACGGTTGATTCGCGTTCAGATTGAGAACCGGCCAGCGGTTGACGTTATTGCGTTGTACGATTCTTCCGACACGCTTTTTTACTGCGATCCACCATACATCCACGACACCCGCGGTGATTCTAAAGCATACGGCAATGAAATGTCGGATGAAGACCACGCTGAACTAGCAGCGACACTTAGTTCCGTCAATGGCAAGGTCGCATTGTCCAACTATGACTGCGACCTAATGGATGCACTCTACCGACAACCGGAATGGCGCAAGATCATTATTCCAGAAAGAACGAACCACGCCACGAAGGGTAAACGTACCGAGGTACTTTGGACCAACTACGATCCGCAGGGGCTCGCCAACAGAAAATCATCGTCACAACGCCTGCTGGAGTTGACTTGATGCCATCACCAAGCGAAATACTCAGCAAGCTTTACCAGGAGGTTGAATCATCGACCGGAAATGCAGTCGTGACCGATAACGAGGTTCTTTCCCGCATTGAGTACGTCTGTCGTTGCCTCAGCAACCGTGCTGGGGTGCGGCTTCTTATGGCTTGTATGCTCGGAAAGATCGACCAACCACACACCGACCCACGACAGCCATATACGCAGATCGGCGGTGACGAATCCTTCTCTGGAAGAACCATCGACGAAGGTTATATCACCAACTTTATCACGGCTCATGGCCTTCCATGCAATTCAACCACTGCGTTTCTTACGCCCGCTCTGCGAAATATTAGTCAGCCCCTCACGACGGATGTTACGATCGTTGGGCGTCCTCCTCGTGTTTACAGCGACACGTTACAGATACTTGATGATGTTGCCAATGGCAGAGTCACGGCTGAAGACGTACTGGCCGACACGATTCGCTTTCTCATCGTAGTCAGAGAAGAAAAAAATGCTCGCATGGCGACCCTTATGGCTGGCATTGAAGAAAGCAAAGGCGGATTGCCTCTGTCATCTGAAGCTATCGTAAACTTTGTTTCCCAGCATCTTGCGTGCAAACACGCCAGTCGTCTTCCCGTTCTCGTCGTCGCGGCTGCCTACAACGCTGCATCGGCTTGCCTTGGCGAATTCGCGAAACCCCTACATGCCCACAATGCCGCTGATGAGCAGACAGGCGCACTTGGTGACGTTGAAATCTGTCTGGAAAACGATGACAAGGTCGTCAGTAGCTACGAGATGAAAATGAAGCGTGTGACAATTGATGATATAAACCGTGCAGTAACAAAGATCGCTTCCCACAAGCCACGCATCGACAATTACGTTTTCATCACGACGGATACGATCGACATCGAAGTAACCGAGTACGCCGCCTCAATGTATGAAAAGCTCGCTGGGATGGAAATAGTAGTTCTGGATTGCGTAGGTTTTCTGCGGCACTTCGTCCACTTTTTTCATCGGCTACGAATTGACTTTATCGAGGCATACCAGACACTCGTGTTGGCTGAACCTGACAGTGCTGTTCGACAGCCGCTGAAAGAGGCGTTCCTTTCATTACGGCAAGCGGCTGAATCTGATGAGTAAATCCGAGGTATTTCGGGCAAATAATAGGTATATATTCCGAGGACACAAGGGAGATTCATTCAGGGACACAATACCAGAAAGCAATCCAGAAGGCGCTTGATGAAAAGTGAAAGGAGGCGATGAGATGAGTCCGAACGAAAAGCATGTTGAGCTTATTCAGAATATCATCACCAGACGAGAAAAGGGGACATTCTACTTTTTCGCTTTTTCAGCAAAAAGTAGAATGTCCCCTTTGTTTGCCTTTGTTTGCCCGGCTGGGGCGTTAGTTCAACAATCGCGGTATCAGAGGACGACGGTCCCGTCCCCGCGTACTTCGACCGTCTTTCCCTTGAGGGAGTCAAGGGCTTCATCGGTTGCGGTCATTTTGGTTGGACCGCCTACGTTGCCGCCCTCATCAGGAACGACCTCATACTTCAGGGCTTCTAGTGCTTGCATAGCGATAGTCTGATCGCGCGTCGCTTGTGGTGCCGCCATTGTGCAAATCTCCATACGATACGAAGGTTGCTCCGGGCGTGCCCTTGCCCCGCGGCAAGACGAATCCCTTGAGCAGTCGAGATGCTCGACCTTGGAGTAAATGCTATGCCAATAGATTGTCTGACAACTAACCGATTGGTAAGAAATGACTTATGTCTGAAAGGATGTACATCTACCGCAAGTTGCGGCTTCTGACCCTGCCAAAGGGTGCAGTCGCCCTGATGCCAAGGATTTCAGGGGATTTTCAGTATCTTTTAAGTGTAGTCGCTGCTGAGTTCGGCGTCAAGTAGGTGGATTGCTATTGCAAAGGAGGCGATTTTCCCGAGGAT
>JAUWJC010000266.1 GCA_030607895.1 Pirellulales bacterium | reverse complement strand
TGTGGTCGAGGGCTTCATCACCGGGTGGCACTCCAGCCCGTACAAGGGGTTCAGCGTCGAGTTTGCCGAGCACCGCGAGTACACGGCCGGCGACGACCCGCGGCACCTCGACTACCGCATGTTGGCCCGAACCGATCGGCTCTACATCAAGCAGTACGAGGAAGAGACGAACATGCGTGTCCAGATTCTACTGGATACGAGCGGTTCGATGGGCTACAAGCACGAGGCGGATATAACGAAGCTGGAGTACGCATCGTACCTGACTGCCGTCCTGTCGTACCTGATGACCCGACAGCAGGATTCGGTCGGCCTGACGACGTTCGACACCGAGGTCCGGCTCGACATGCCCGCCCGAAGCTCACCCCGGCACTTCAACGAGATGATGCGGCAGTTGGAGCGGATCGAGCCGGGCGAGTTGACCGATGTTTCCCAGACGCTCCACGTACTGGTCAACCGGTTCAAGCGGCGCTGCCTGATCGTGTTGATTAGCGACCTTTACGACGAGCCGGAGAACGTGATGCGGGCATTGCACCACTTCCGGCACCGCCGGCACGAGGTAATCGTCTTCCATGTTTTCGATAAGGCGGAAGTCGAGTTCCCCTTCCGCGACGTGATCTCCTTTCAGGACTTGGAAACCAACGAGCGGCTCCAGATCGATCCGGCCTACGTCCGCGACGCCTACATCGAGCAGGTCGAGGGCTTCATCGAAAGCTATCGACGCGGATGCGCCGAGACTAATATCGACTACGTTATGACCGACACCTCCGTGCCGTACGATTTCATGCTTTCCAAGTACATCGCCAAGCGCAACATGCCATGACGAATTGCCCAGCCCGCTGCTTGTCAATCTGCCGTGTTGGTGATATGATACAATGGTTGACTGATTAGACTCCATCGCCCGCCCAAGTGGAACCTGGCAAAGGAGCAAAACATGGGATGCCGCGGGGATATATCAAGAACGGCACGGTGCAGGCCGATGAACCCTTTCCCTGGCCGGACGGGACGGAAGTCGTGGTTGTTCCGGCGCAGCCCAAGTCGCTCAAGAGTATGCTGGGCTTGCTTGCCACCGGCCAGACGCCTCCCTCCGACGACGAATGTGATCAGATCCGAGAAAGCGAATAGCTGCGGGACTACGGCCAAGTAGTTGTAACCGTTCACGGGCACGATGGAATCAGGCCACGGATGAAACACGGATCAAACACGGATAGACAATAAAAAAGGGGAAGGGTGTTTTGATCCATCTTGATATTTCTACTGTCTGAGTTTTGAACCAACCGAACTCAAGAGCAACACTGTAGTTATAGGATCTTGATCTACCACGAAGAACACGAAGTACACGAAGAAAAGAAGGAGTAGACCTCGAGAAAACACGGTTTATCAACTAGATATTTCCTTGCTTCGTGCTCTTCGTGTTCTTCGTGGTTTTCTGAATGAGGCGGTACTCGAAATCCGGCCCCTTGATCCGTGTTTCATCCGTGTTTGATCCGTGGCCGAGATAATCTCGTGAACGGTTACAAGTAGTTGAACGCACCGTGGAACAGAACAATACATGACGTTCGCCGTTCCGTTATTCCTGGCCGCCGTGCTGGCAGCGAGCATTCCCGTCGTGCTGCACATGATCAATCGCCAGAAGGCGAAAGATCTGCCCTTTAGCACGCTGCGCTTCCTGCGAATCAGCGTCGAGAAGACCCGGCGGCGCAAGCGGATACACGACGTGCTCTTGATGCTGGTCCGCATGGCCGTGTTGATCTTGCTCGCCATCGGGTTGGCCAAGCCGACGCTGACCAACCTCCGCTCGCTGTTGGGTGGCGGAGCCACGTCGGCCGTGGCAATCGTGCTGGATAATTCGGCCAGCATGGGCACGATCGACCAGGGGCGGATGCGTTTCGAGACGGCAGTTGGCGCCGCCATGCAAATCATGGATGAATTGAAAGACGGCGACCAGGTCGCCCTGCTGCTGACCGGCGGCCCGGCCTTTCCCGAGCAGGGGAAACTCGACCGGACTCACGAAAAAGTCCGGCAGATGATCGCCGGTTGCCAGGTCAGCTACGAACGGGCCGACCTGGGTGTGAAGGTCGAGCAGGCCCGAAAGCTATTGGCCGAATCGGACGCCGTCAACAAGCAAATCTACGTGCTTACCGATTTGCAAAAGCTCTGCTGGGAGAGTAGCAACACCTCTCCTCTCCCTCTGGGAGAGGGGACCAGCGCGTCCGCCCCCGCTGACGAGGACGAAGAAGAGATACCCATCATCTTTGTCGACTGCAACCGCACGCCCAAACCGAACGTGGCCGTGCAGGGGTTGAAGCTGGATGCCCCGGTGCCGGTAGCCGGTCTGCCGATCAAGGCCACGATCGAGTTGTTCAACGCCTCGCCGGTAGCTCAGCAGCGGCACATCGAGTTGCACATCGACGGCACCAAGGAGAAGAGCAGCCCGGTCCTGAAAATCCCACCCGAGGGCCGGCTGACCCACGATTTTCAGTTCACTTTCAAGCGGGGTGGGCTGCACCGGGGTGAAGTGCGCTTGGTTGGCGAGGACGGCTCGAAGCTCGACGACCGGCGGTTCTTCACCATGGAGGTCGACCAGGGCATCCCGGTGGCCATCGTCAAGGCGAAGCGGCACGAGATCCCCTATCTGGAAGACACCTTTTACATCGAACAGGCGCTCTCACCCGGCCGGTCCGGCGGTTGGGCACTGCGGACCACGATCCTCACCGCCGGTGAACTGCTCGCCGAGCAGCTTTCCAAATATACCGTGATCTTCTGCGTGAACCTGCCCGCCCCCGGTGCCGATACGGCCAAGCGGCTTCGTACTTATGTCGAGAACGGCGGCAACCTGATTTGGATTTGCGGCGACAACGTCGATCCGGAGGCTTACAACAAGCTGAACCAGCAGGCCGGCGGAGCGCTGTTGCCCGCTCCGCTGTTGGAAGTTCGCACTCCGGCCGAAGGGGCCGCCCGCGCTAGCTGGAACATTACGTTTCTCGACAAGAAGCACCCGGCGCTGGGGCACCTGGTCGAGCCGGCCTCGCTCTATCAGTCGGTCCTGGTCTACAAGCACGTGCGAATGGATACCAAGAAGGAGAACAGCGACGTTTGGACCATGGCCGGGCTGGACGACGGAGAAGCGCTTCTGGTCCAACGTAGCGTCGAGAAGGGCAAGGTGCTGATGCTGGCTACCAGTGCTCACGTGGGCTGGACGAACATGCCGCTAAGGCCGATCTTCCTGCCGCTCTTGGCACGGCTCACGTTCGATTTGGCCGGGGCCGAGCAAACCCGGCACATGGCCTTGGCCGGCTCGCCACTGGTCGTGCAGTTCGACCAGCAGGCCACGCCGGGTGGAGTCGAAGTGGTTCCGCCGTCGGGTGAGACGATCCGCCGCCGGGCGGTAGACGAACAGGGCAACCGGACGGCAGAGTTCCGCTACGCCGAAACGCACGATATCGGCGTCTACATCGTCCGCCTGCTCGAAGCGGCCCAACCGGTGCGAATCGCCTACTCGGTAAACGTCGATCCGGACGAAGCCGACCCGACAAAGATCGAGCGGGCCGAACTGGAAGATCGTTTCGGCAAAACGCCCATCGTGTTCGCCGAAAACCCGGACGATCTATCGAGCACCTTCGCCTGGCTGCGCGAAGGCAAGAGCCTCTGGATGCTGTTCCTCTCGGCCGTGCTGGTCGCGCTGGTTTTCGAGACCTTCCTGTCGAACCGTCTCAGCCCGAAACAGGAAGAAGAGCTACCCCAAGACGTCCCCCCCGGCATGCGCCGCCTCGCCCGAAAAGGCCGCGGTGCGGCGTAGCGCACACCCGCTTGCGGGGAGCCGCGGCGAAGTGCTACAATTGGCCCCTTGCATCTGATCAGTTTACTATCGGCAGAAACTCAACCGGGAGGATCGCTCCGTGTGCAAAGCTACTTCCATCCCTCGCGTCTCGGCAAAAGCGAGGAAGTACGTCAATGAGGTGCTCGATTTCGGGTTTCACAACTGCTCCTCGCCGGGCATCGGGGCCAGACTGGAACGGCAGTTCGCCGAGCGGTTCGGATGCCGGTTCGGAATCCTGCACGCCAACGGCACGGCCACCATGCACTCGGCCCTGTTGGCCGCCGACGTGGGTGTTGGCGACGAGGTGATCGTGCCGCCGTTCACGGTGTTTTCGACTGCCGCGGTCGCACTTCATGCCGGCGCGGTTCCCGTGTTTGCCGACGTGGACCCCGACACCTGGACAATCAGCCCGGACGATATCCGCCGCAAAATCACCTCCCGGACCAAGGCGATCATTCCCGTGTCGATCGGCGGTCTGGCGGCGGACATGGACCCGATCATGGAGTTGGCCACCCAGCACGGTCTGACGGTGATCGAGGACAACGCCCAGTGTTTTCTGGGTTACTACAAGGGCCGCGTGGTCGGCTCGATGGGCCATTTCGCCAGTTTCAGCTTCCAGGCCTCCAAGCACATGACCTGCGGCGACGGCGGCATTCTGATCTGCGACGATGAAGAACTGGCTACCGCGGCACGCAAGGCGGCCGTGCTGGGCTTTTCGACCCTTTCGGCCAGGCCGGGCGACGTGGTGGTGGCCGAGGAGCTGCGCTGCCAGCCGACGTTCCAGCGGCACACCCACTTCGGCTACAACTACCGCCTGCCCGAGATCGCCGCCGCCGTCGCGCTGGGTGAGTTCGAGCGGCTGGACGAGTTGGTCGAGATGCGCAAGCACTCGGCCGCGTGTCTTGCGGAAGTGGTTGCCGATTGCGATTGGCTCGTGCCGCAGAAAACGCCCGACGAGTATGTCCATAGCTACTGGACCTACATAGCGCGGATTGCGCGTGAGGAAATCGACTGGACGGCGTTTCGCCGGAAGTTCGGCGAGTTGGGCGGCGACGGCTTTTACGGGGCGTATCTGCCCGTCTACCGCGAGCCCATTCTACCCAAGCTAAGCGACGCGGCGAGAAACCAGCCCCAGCGCTACCCCCAGTTCGCCGGCATCATGCCCGACTACCACCAGGTGCGTTGCCCAACTTGGGAAGCCATCCCGCCGCGCATCATTCAACTGAAAACCAACCACTTCGATCCGGCCGACGCCCAGCGCCAGGCCGACATCCTGGCCGACACGATCCGCGCGTTTTCGTGACTTGAGGAGCCCCGCGTTTAGCCCCGACGGCCATGGCGGGGGACTGTGGCGGTCCGCAATTCTGGCCCGGCGCCGGGCAAATGACGTAAGTGCTTGACAGTAAACGAGGACGGGATTATTGGTAGGGACAACTCGTTCACGTTTTGATCTCAGCGAGGTGGATTTGCGGTGAAATCATTTTCTAGCAACGGTCCGACAAAAGGCTGGCCTTTTGTCGGACCGTTGTTTCTTTGAGTCTACCGCCGCAACTCCCGCGCGATTTGCGCGCATGTCCCGAATTCACCTTTGGTTGTGGCTGCAAGCCACATTAGGTTACCCATTGTCTTTGGACGACGGTTCCAATCCTTCCAACCATCGACGATCGCCTCTTGTCATGGCCCTGCTAATCCAGCAGTAAGGGCTGTGCCATCGCCGGGCACCGGAGAAAACCAGGCCGCTTAGACGCAGTACGATCTCCTTCAACGGCCTTCTATTGGGCAGGCGGCCGTCCGGTGGCCTCTTCTTCAGCACAATCGGGTTCCAGAGAAGCCGACCGTCGATCAGCCCAAGATCATGGTGCGAATAGAGGCGAGTCAAGTCGCCGCTGAACCGGCGGTTCGATCGCAAGTGCGTCGCCGCCGACGGCGAAAGTTCAAAAAACGGTGCATGGACGATCAACCGTCCCCCGGGGCGAAGATAGCCAGCTAATTCCCCCACGAATCGCACGGGATCCGGTACATGCTCCAGCACATCGAGACATGTTACGACATCGTACGCCCCAGTTTTGATTTGGCCGTGGTCCTGGAGAACGATCACTGAATGGTCGGAAGAATCGAAAACCCTTCGGGCGAACTTGACGGAATAATTCGACATCTCGTGGTACGTCACGTTGTGCCCGCACTCGGCCAAATGAAGACTGTCGAATCCCAGCCCGTCGCCGATCGCGAGGATATCGAAAGGCCCCTGCTGGTCGCGGGCGAGGTATTCGGCAATCCAGCGGCGCATTTCGAATTTTACAGGTCTTCGGTTCCAGACCACCAGTTCGTACAGGAAGGCGTCGGATTGCTCGTAGAACTGGGCCAGTACATCGGTC
>JAUWJC010000199.1 GCA_030607895.1 Pirellulales bacterium | reverse complement strand
TTTGTGCGAAGCACCCTCCGGGCCGTTCCGGCAAATTAAACCTGGTCCCTTTTTCGGCTACTGTTCTCTGTGCCGGGCGCGCTGCTCTTCTTCCTTGCGAATCTTGCGTGCGGAAATGCTGCGGAACTCCCAGGGGAGTTTTGTGTCCGGCGGCAGAGAATCCAGCACTCGCTTCAGCCGGAAATGGGCCGCACGGGCATGTCGTTCGGCTGGCGGCCCGGAGCCGGCCAGGTTGTGCTTTTCCAGCGGGTCTTCGGCCAGGTCGTAGAACGTTCCCGTCGAATAGAGCTTGAACCGTTCGCCCCGGACGACGCGGGTGGTGTAATACTGGGTCAGACACCAAGGCCGCCACGGTTTGCCGGCCGGCTTGCCGAGAAGTTGCGGGGCGAAGGATCGGCCGTCGATCGTTACGCCGGCAGGAAGCTCCGCGCCGGCCAAAGCGGCCAGTGTCGGCAGGATGTCGGTTGCGTCGATCAGGTTGTCGCTTTGCCGGCCGCCGGGCACAGATCGTCCAGCAACGGCCGGGCAGTTCACGATCAGCGGGACGTTGATACCCCGCTCGGTAAGCGAATAGATCCCCTCGTCGGAAATCCGGCCGTGCATCCTCCCACCGAGACTCTGGAAGGCACTCTGGTCGGTTCCGTTGTCGGTGCCATTATCGGCGGTAATGAAGACGATCGTGTTCTTTCGCAGTCCCAGTTCGTCCAGAGCGGCGATCAGCCGGCCAATCAGGTGGTCGGCGTAGCGGACCATGCCGGCGAATTGCTCTCGCGACGTGAGGTTCTCTCCCTTGTTGTGCGGTGTCGGCACGACCGGGATGTGTGTCAAAATGGCCGAGTAGTAGGCAAAGAACGGCCGATCCCGATGCCGGCGCATGTAGTCGATGAGGTATTCGCAGAAGATGTCCGGACCGAACTTGCCCCTGGTATCGAGCCGCTTGCCGTTGCGGATCACGTAGGCATCCCAGTAGCGCCGCTTGTGTGCGGGATGTCCTTTCTTGCCTTCCGGAAAGAGGCAGTATTCGTCAAACCCGTGCCGTCTGATCGCATCTTCTTGGGCCGTGTCGAACAGGTCGTTGATTTGCCACTTGCCGGAAATGCACGTTGCGTATCCTGCCGAGCGAAGCACCCGGGCCAGGCACACCTCGCGGTTCCAGTCAAAATAGCCCCCGCCATAGATTGCCGGGTCGTGATGCGTATGCCAGCCGGTCCGCAGCGGATACCGCCCGGAAAGCAGCATCACCCGCGTCGTGCTGCAAACCGGCGTGACGTAGAAGTCGCGGAACTTCAGTCCCGAGCGGGCGAGCCGGTCGATGTTGGGCGTTTCGTCTTCCTGGCTCCCGTAGCAGCGAAACCAGTCCTTCCCAACATTGTCCAGAAGAACGAACAAGATGTTGGGCGGCCTGCCGGTCTTCTCCGCCGCGGCGACCTGGCCGCCGGAGAGCAGAACCAGGCCCCCGGCTAACGCCCATGCCATCGATCTGCTTGCCGTGGCAAAACCGCGTCGGTTGATGTCGTCCGGTTGCATGTCGGCTTTGTGGCTCTACGTCTACTGCTTGCCGCTTGGGCCGCTGTCGACCGCGCTGCCCTGTAAGTTGCCTTCGCGGAAGGCGGCGGCCATGGCCAGGGGGATCTCGGCCTCGGCCAGAACGACTTGCGCTCGGTTTCGGGCTACCTGGGCCTTCATTTCCTGCTCGCGGGCGGTAGCCATCGCGCGGCGTTCTTCGGCCTTGGCCTGGGCTACTCGCGTGTCGGCCTGGGCCTGGTCGGCCTGCAAGCGGGCGCCAATGTTCTGGCCAACGTCGATGTCGGCAATGTCGATTGAGACGATCTCGAAGGCCGTTTGGGCATCCAAACCCCGGTCCAACACGGCCCGGGAAACCAGGTCGGGATTCTCCATCACCTTCAAGTGCGTATCGGCCGCACCGATCGCCGTGATGATTCCTTCACCCACCCGGGCAATGATCGTAGCTTCCGTGGCGCCGCCGAGGAGCCCCGCGAGGTTGGTTCGCACGGGTACCCGGGCACGGACCTTCAACTCAACGCCGTTCTTGGCGATGGCGCTCAGGGTGCTTCTGTGCGATCTCTTGGGGTCGGGGCAATCGATTACCTTGGGATAGACGCTGGTTTGGACCGCTTCGAGCACGTCGCGGCCGGCCAGGTCGATTGCCGCGGCCTTGTCGAAGTCCAGGTCGATATCGGCCCGATGGGCGGCAATAATCGCGCGAATCACGTTTGGCACGTTTCCCCCTGCCAGGTAGTGGGCCTCCAAGCGGCGCGTCGTAATGTCCGTCTCCCGCTCGGAGCCAATGCCTGCTTGCACGGCCATGATCTTGGCCTGCACGATTGTGCCGGCGTTCACCTGCCGAAAACTCATGCCGATGAGGCTGTAGATGCTTATGTTGGCGTTCGACATGTACGCCCGGAACCAAATGTTCCCGTACACCATCGCAACAATAGCCACTACCGCCGCAAAGATCAGAAGCACCACGCTAATGACGATCATCCAGGGAATGGAATCGGCAATCTGTGCCAAAAGAACAGGTAATCCGTGGACCATGGGGTTCTCCTTTGCTTTTGACCGGCCGTTAAGACCGCTTGCGGCTTCGCAATTAACCAAAGTAGGGTGGGTCGAGGTACGAGACCCACGTTCTTGTCAGTTCTTCCTACAGCTACTAGAGAAAACCGCTTGCGGCTTCGCAACTCATCGGTACAGCATAGCAAATCCTGCCGCCTGCGAATAGCTCGCGGGCGCGTTTTGTGCGGATTTTTTGGGTGCCGCCTCCTCTCGGTCCCAGGCTCGGCTCCCCGGACCGCTTGCCGTCTGCTATGTTTGGAGTATGACCCATTCGGAATTGGCCCATCTGGAGTTGCTGGCGGAGGTCGACTCGCTGGGCGAGCAACTGACCGGCTGGACCGACGGCGCACCCCGCTGGGAGCCTGCCCGGCAGGTCAGCGCACTGGGCCGACGGCTGATCGAGCGGATTGACTCGCTTAGAGTGCGGCTGGAGTCACCGCTGGTGGTGGCCACGCTGGGAGGCACGGGCACGGGCAAAAGCGCCCTTCTCAACGCCCTGGCCGGTACACAAGTGGTGCGAACCGGCCGTCAGCGGCCCACCACCGTGCGGCCCGCGCTTGTCGCCCGGCCAGGCCTCACGCCCGAAATGCTGGGAATCGATCCAAAAAGCGTCGACCTGGTCTCGCGGGATCTGCCGGCCCTGGCCAACCTGGTGCTGGTCGATTGCCCCGACCCGGACACGACCGAGCAACCGGATGCCCCGGCCACCAATTTGGCCCGGCTACGGCAAATCCTGCCGCATTGCGACGTTCTGCTGGTCACCACCACGCAGCAAAAATACCGCAGCGCCCGGGTGGCCGAGGAGTTGACTGCCGCGGCAAGCGGGGCTCGACTGGGCTTCGTCCAGACCCATGCCGATACCGACCGGGACATCCGCGACGACTGGCGGCAGGTGCTCCACAAGCAACACGCGAAAAAGGGACCAGGTTTAATTTGTGCGAAGCACCCTCCGGGCCGTTCCGGCAAATTAAACCTGGTCCCTTTTTCGGCCCCGAAACACCTTTTCCTGGTCGATTCGCTGGCCGCGTTGGCCGACGCCGAGGCGGGGATCGAGCCGGGGGGTGAGTTCGCCGTACTGGTCGACCTGCTCACCCGACAGCTTGCCGGAGCGGCGGCCGTGCGGATTCGTCGGGCGAATTTCCTGGACCTGGTGGCCGAGACGTTGGCCTCGTGCGGCCGGCGAATCGAGGCCTACTCGGCCCAAATCGACCGGCTGAAGCAGGCAGTCGACCAACAACGAGCCAAACTGGCTGCCCGGCTGGCCGGTCAAATGCGTGCTGAACTGTTGGCCAATCGGCGTCAGTGGGAGAACCGGCTGCTGGGCAAAACCTCGTCGCGCTGGGGGCTCAGCCCGTGCTCGCTCGTGTTGCGTGTTTACCAGGGGCTCGGTGGACTACTCACCGGCGCCCTGTTGTGGCGGGCGCGGACGCCGGCCCAAATGGCCCTCTGGGGAACGGTGGCCGGCGTGCAAACCTGGCAGCGGCGGCAAGGCAGCCGCAAGGCCGAGGCCGCTGCCACCCGAGCCGTGGCCGGCTGTTGGGACCGGGCAGAATTGCAGGCCGCCGCACTGGTCCTCGACGGTTACGCCGCCGAGGCCGGTCTTGCTCGCGAGTCGACCCAAGCCGAAACCGTCCTGGCCGAGGCAGCCGACGCCGCCGAAACGTTCACCGCCGGTGCGTCGGCCGAGTTGGAGTCGGTCATCGACCAGTTATCCCGGCGACACACGGGCTGGTTCACCCGATGGCGGTACGAACTCATGCTGCTGGCCATGCTGGGACTACTCCTGTATCGGTTGGGGAAGAACTTCTTTTGGGACTCCTGGCTGGCGGCCGATCCGGTGGCCGTGTTCGGGCTGGATTTCTATCTCTCGGCCGCCTTCTGGCTGATTCTATGGTGTCTGATATTGCTCTGGGTGTTTACCGGCCGTTTGCGGCGGGGGCTGCGCCGCCAGATCGACCGGTTGTCCGAAAGCTGGAACAACCCCGGCTCGGCCGCCGGGCTGTTTGCCCAATTGGAGGCCGAAATCCACAAGGCCGAACAGTTCGGCCACCAACTCGACCGTCTCAAGCAGAAGGTCGCCCGGCTCCGCGATGAACTCAACGACGGCCCCTTGTCGGCCAACAACCAATAAAGCCGCGACCGTTGGTCGCGCCGGAAGTCTCGGAAAACCGCGTGCCTTCTGTCCCGCGCGCGACCACCGGTCGCGGCTTTTTGGGTTTCAAGTCTTGCGACTAATTCAACGGTATTGCGGCTAGCCCACATTTCTCGCCACGGTGTGCCACTGCTTCGCTAGAAGCAGTGTTTTTCCGGGAGTTTTCGCGGCAAGTGACGCAACTTCACAATCGGTTCGACACATATTATGGTTGATGTTACCTTGACACTGTCTTAACTGAACACTTTCCCATCCAAACCTCATAGGAGTCCTGCCATGGAAAACACCAACCGACGTGAGTTCTTGAGGTCTTCGGCCGCGGCCGCTGCTGCATCGGCCTTTGCGGCCCCGGCTATCGCAAAGGACAAGGCAAGCGCGAACGACCGTGTCCGCGTGGCCCTGCTGGGCTTGGGCGGGCGAATGCACTGGCACGTCCGCGCGCTGGCCCAGATGACCGACGAAGTCGAGATCGTCGCGGTTTGCGACTGCGACCAGAAAAAACTCGACTCGGCGGCCAAGGCCATGCCCGCACTGGAGGGCAAGAAGCTGACCACCTACACCGACATGCGGAAGATGTTCGACGACAAGTCGATCGACGCGGTCGACATCTCCTTGGGAGATCGCTGGCACGCGCTGTCGACGATCTGGGCATGTCAGGCGGGCAAGGACGTTTACGTGGAGAAGCCCCCCGCGCACAACCTCTTCGAGAGCCGGCAGATGGTCGCCGCCGCGCGGAAGTACAACCGGATGGTCCAGGTCGGCATGCAGATGCGGTCCAGCCCCAACATTATCGAAGGCATCCAGAAGCTGAAGGAGGGTGTTGTGGGCGACGTCTACATGGCACGAGGAGTTGACTTCAAGCTCCGCGGCAACCTGGGGACAATCAAGCCTTCGCCCGTCCCGGCGGGGCTCGATTGGGACAAGTGGCTGGGCCCCAAGCCGATGCACGAGTACAGCACGTTCTGGCACCGGCGGTGGTATTTCAATCTCGAATTGGCCAACGGTCCGTTCGCCAACCAGGCAGTCCACCTGCTGGACGTCATCCGTTGGGGGCTGGGGCTGGAGGAGCATCCCACGCGCGTGACCGCCACGTGCGGGACGTTCGTTCACGAGGACGACCGCACCTCGCCGACGCACACGGCTTTGACTTTCCAGTTCGACAAGCCCAAGACGTATGTCACCTACGAGCACCGCTCCTGGTACACCAACTCCGAGGCGGGGTTCCGGGATGAGTACCCGTTCATGCAGCGTGACTTTCCCGTGGGAACGATCTTCTTGGGCAGCAAGGGCTACCTGATCTTTCCCGACTACAGCAGCTACCGCACCTTCCTGGGGCTGAAGTGCAAGCCGGGGCCCAAGAAGGTGTTCGACTGGTTTTCCGAGAAGGTCAACGTGGATTCGGCTAGGGTCAACCTGGATTCGCTGATCGACGTGCCTCACTTCCAGAACTGGATCGCCGCCTGCCGCGCCCGCGATCACAAGGTGCTGAGCGCCGACATCGAGGACGGCCACAAGTCGATGGCCCTGTGTCTGTTGGCCCGTACCGCCTACCAGGTCGACCGGCCGGTCAACTTCGACCCGGCCACCGAAACGATTACCGGCGACGAAGAGGCCGACGCCATGCTCAACAAGCCGACGTATCGCGAGCCGTATGTCGTGCCGAATCAGGTTTAAGGTTCTCCGGCCCACCCGGAATCTCGGAAGTACATCGCACGAAAGTACCGTAAAGGCTGGACCCTGTACCCTTTGAGTTAGTATGGCTTATAGACGCCCGGCATCGCCACGGCGTGCTCGTAGCTGCCGTGTGCGTCGGGCAGGATGGGCGGATTGGCGTCCCAGGGCCGGAAGGGGGACAGGCGCGCTTATCGATGCAATAAGCGCGCCTGTCCCCCTTTTGCCTCCCCAGAAAATAGTTCTGACCCCTTTTCCCCGCTAGACTGCCGGCCATCGCGGCACCGGCCACGGTTGCACCGGTACTCTTGAGAAACTCCCGGCGTGACGGTTTTCTCGCGTCGCTCATCGTCTTTTGCTCCTTAATGTTGGCAAACAGGAACTGGATCCTAGTGGCGTTCTATTTTGCGACTTCATACACGCGCACATAGTCCACTTCGAAGAAATCGGGGAGTTCTGCGTTTTGTATTTTTCCTCCCCACTTGCCGATTTCCTCGCTGAGAAGAATGTACTCTTTCCTGTGCGAAACGGCTTTCTTTGTGCGCCACGTTACTTGTTCGTCAACATAGAAAACGTACTCCTCCGGGCTCCACTCGACGGCGAAGGTATGAAAACCTTTCGAGACACCGGGAATGAGACCCGTGTGGCCTGCGTGCTGATGGTTTTCCCGCTTCCCTTCGATGTACCAATGAAGGTTATGGTGAATCTTGTCTTTCTGGATGGTGGGATATTCCATGATGTCTATTTCCGTTCCCGGCATATTGGGATCGTGTGCTACCGGCGAGTATACCCTGTGGGGAATTCGTTTTCATCCGGGTTTTGTTTCGCGACGAGGAAGGCGACGAGGAAGGGGTCGGGAGTCTTTTTCGGTCAACCCGCTTGCCATATCGCGAATCCATAGGCCGAAAAAGACTCCCGAGCACCTTGCGTACACCACGTGATGCGCAACAAAAACCGGAACCGTT
>JAUWJC010000255.1 GCA_030607895.1 Pirellulales bacterium | reverse complement strand
GACCGGGCCGACACGGCCCGGCTCAAAGATGCGCGCAACTTGCGCGCATGTTGTGACCAAAGTGCCGTGGGAGTCTCGATTTTCACGCAGGCTGATGATCTGGCGATGCTTCGGCAGAATGTCCTGGATGCCGTGCGTTGTCATTTCCCCGATGCGGCGGATCGACCCAAAATGGTCCGCTTGCACCACGCCAATGAATGATTGGTGATTTACGGCGATTTCGGCAACGCCTGCATGAACGCCTTGCAGCGGGATTCGGTTTCGGACATGAGGAGTTCAACCCGTTCGGCGAAGTAGCGCAGGTCGGCCTTGGAGATGTGGTAGTCCGGATTGTAGCGGGCGCCAATGTAAGCGTAATCGAAGTTCTTGAAGCGGTCTTCGTCCTCTTTTGTTTCGCGCGGGAAGAAGTCGGGTAGGTCAGGAATGGCTTCTCGGATTGCCTTGTCGTACCATGCGAGATAGTGGTTATAGGGTGTGTAGTTGGTGTATACCAGCAGAAGAGCTTTGTATGCGCACTCGGCGGCCTGTTGGAGTTCAAAGGCAGCCTTGGAAGAAGCACCTCTATCCAGGGCGTGGCCAAAGTCGATGTAGAACTCTCTGGCAAATGAGAACCAATGGTCAAAATGCTCCTGGGCCGCTTCCCTTCGTTCTTCGGGCGTTAGCTTCTCGCGGATCTTCGGTACGAAGACGCCCGAATCGTACAGCGCGATGCCTTCGGTGAATATATCGTTGAAGAAGTAGTGCTTCTTCCCCAGAACCTTTGCGAGATACCAGCGGTCGTGGACAATCACTCGGGGATAGGCCGAGAGGTCGAGAGCCTGAAGGTGTCGATCCACATTCACCCAGAGGGAGCCATTTTTCACCGTGTCTTTTTCGGTTGTGACGACGAGGATGTCATAGTCGGAGGCCGCGCCCGATTTGCGATCCGGGGCGAGGTCTTCTTCCATTTTGTAATCACCCCGCGCATAGGAACCGTAGAGGACGACCATCTCCACGTCGTTACACATTTCGCGGATCGTCTCGGTCAGCCGACGCAAATCGTCGCGTTTATGTTCAGGCAGATGTTTTAGCGAATCTTTCATAATGACCACAATCCCCATCGGTGGGATTCTATACGAATTGGGCGAGTTTCACAATGTCGGGCAAGTTCTCGTAATCGGGACGGAAAAGACGGAAAATCACCGGAAAATCCTCTATCCGCAGCAGAGAAGCCAACAGATCACTGTTTCCAGTGGACAACCGTGTTCCAGGCACTTATGATCGGCTTATGGTCAACAAGCACGAATTGAAAGGAAACGGTCGATGACAGAAATCGTGTTCCTGGTCGAAGACGATCCGGAGGGTGGGTATGCCGCTCGTGCCGTGGGAGTTTCAATTTTCACGCAGGCTGATGATCTGGCGATGCTTCGGCAGAATGTCCTGGATGCCGTGCGTTGTCATTTCCCCGATGCGGCTGATCGACCTAAAATGGTCCGCTTGCACCACGTCCACGACGAGGTGTTGGCCCTGTGAGACTGCCCCGCGACATTTCGGGACGTGATCTGGCCGCCGCGCTGACTCGACTTGGCTACCAAGTCAGCCACCAGACGGGCAGTCACATCCGCCTGACCACGCGGCGCGGCGGCGAGCACCATATCACGATCCCTGCTCATCCTGCCATCCGCGTCGGCACGCTCAGCGCGATTCTGCGGGATATTGGCGACCATCACCATCTCAGCCGCGAAGAACTGCTCAAGGAATTGTTCTGAGGGCCTCAGAAGCCCACTGCGTCCCTGGCTAACTCGAACCAGTCGATTTTCACGTCGAACCGGTCGGCCTGCCAGGCTACTTCGGCCAGAATTGGCACGCGGCAGTGGGTCGCTAGCTGGGCGCGGTTCGAGGCCGTGCTGGGATCGTCGGCCGTTGGGGTGGGATGGTTCAGCACGACGCCCGCCACGTCGAGCCCGCCGCGGTAAGTCTTTGCCACCCAAAGCGTCTGGAGAGTGTGGTTGATGGTCCCCAGGGAGTTTCGGCTGACGACTACCAGCGGGAAGCCCAGTTCGAGTGCCAGATCGGCTATGTACAGGGGGGCCGAAAAAGGGACCAGGTTTAATTTGCCGGAACGGCCCGGAGGGTGCTTCGCACAAATTAAACCTGGTCCCTTTTTCGGCTGGTCGTCTCCCAAGGGGCACATCAGCCCGCCGACACCCTCGACCAGGACGATGTCGGCATCCGAGGTGTGCCAGTAGTCGATTCCGCCGGCAAGCAACGCGGCATCGAGTTCTTTTCCCTCAGCCCTGGCGGCCAGATGAGGTGCCAAAGGCGCTGCGAATCGCTGCGGGCAGACCCGATCCAACTCAGCCGGCCGTCCCGCGGCTTCCCAAAGGGCCACCGCGTCGTCGGAAACGAGCGTGTTCTGCTCGAATCGGCAGCCGCTGGCAGCCGGCTTGTACACGCCGACGCGGTGTCCGGCCGCGCGAAGCTGCCGGGCGACAAGCGCTGCCACGTAGGTCTTGCCTACTTCGGTATCGGTGCCGGTAATGAACAGTCCGCGTAAGCTGCCACGCATTGGGCTTACTTCTTCACGTAGAACAGTGCCAGCCGGTCGCCCAGCTTGTTCGTGTTTGCCTTCAGCACCAGCGACTTTTGGAACTGGACGGGCGCCAGCATCATGTATCGCCACGAGAGCGAGCCGATTCGGCCACTCAGCGCGGCGCGCGATTGACCGGCGATGCCGAGGAAGGAGTCCAGATTGGGGGCCGCCCAGCCGCCGACCGACTTTCCGTCGACGTCCAACTGGCCAATGCCCGTGGGCGGGCCGTCCGGCTGCTGATAGACCAGCCCGACCCAGCGTCCGGCGCCGTCCCACCGGACCAGTTCGTTTGAACCCTCCCCGGCCGGCTGAAAGACGCCCCGCAGGCGCATCCGGCCGGCAATCTGGCCGCGGTTCTTGTCGTCGGCCGGTGCAACACGCACGGTAAGCCCCACGCCTTCGATCGGCTGGCTGCCCGTGTTCTTGATCGCAAACGTGATCCCAGCCGCGTAGGGCATTGCCAGCATGTTGGTCGGCCCTCCGCTACAAAGCAGCGTGAAGTTGTAGTAGCCCTCCATGTTGACGACGCCGGGAAACCAGAACCGCACCGGGGCACTTATGGCCGGTTGTTTCTCGCCGTCCACGGTCGCTTCCAAACGCAGGTCGTTGCTGCCGAGCGCTTGCTTGCCGACCTGCAATCTCACCCACCGCACGATACCCGCTCCGTCGCCCCGGATGAGCGTCTCTGTTTTTCCCGGCGCGATAGTCTTCTTCTCGGAGCCCAATTGTCCCAGCGGCGAGACCTCCCGGCTGGCCCCCCAGCGGCAGCGATGATAGCGATATACGACGGCCGACAACCAGCCGCGGGGAAATCCCGACTTGCGACCAGTGAAGCTCTCGACCGGCAGGTTCTTCGGGAAGGTCACGTAGTCGAAACGGTAGGCGAAAAAGGGACCAGGTTTAATTTGCCGGGACGGCCCGGAGGGTGCTTCGCACAAATTAAACCTGGTCCCTTTTTCGCGCCGCAAAACGATCTTGAGGCTTTTCTTATATGTTAGGCAGGTGGGCAGCGGGTTGGAATCCTCGGCCAGTTGGGGCAGCGTGCCGCGGAGGTCCTGCGGCTTGCACTCGATCCGCGGCTTGGCCTCTCCGTCGAAGAAGAATGCCAGTCGTCCTTGATCGTTGGTTCGAGCAACCCGAACCATCGCGCCGGGTCCAGTCAACTCGGCCAGAACGTGCTCGCCCTTCTTATCGTCCGAGACGGCCTTGGCCGCCACGCCGGAGCCCAGCCCGTCGACCACGGCGAGTTGCTCGGGGTTCATCAGCCGGTCCAGCAGCCCGGTCGTGGCCAGCGGCTTGCAGGGCTTTTGCCAGGCGTCCAACCCCAACCCGTCGGGTGCTTGGAGCACGTGGAGATTTCGGATGCGGATCCAGCGTCCGTGATCCTGGAAGCCGATCCAACCCTTGAGGAACCGATGCTTCAGTTCCGGATGGTGGAACGTATTGCATTGTTGGACCAGTTCACCGTTGACCCAGGCGGATACCATGCGGCCGTCGGCCTTGATGACAACCCGGTTCCATTGTTCCGATTTATCGGCTCGGGCAAGCGGCGGCACATTGCCGTAGAGTGCCATGGTCGATCCTTTGCCCATGCCCGGCCGGTCCTCGATTTGCAGTTCCATGCCGTCACCGGAGGGCCAACCATTTCGCGGCGTGCGAATACCGACGCCCGAATTGCAGTGCTTCTTCGACTTGTACTCCATCGAGATGCTGAAGTTGCCGAACTCCTTTTCCGTGCGGAGGTAGTTGCCACCGTGGTTCTTAAGCATCAGGTCGCCGCCATCGACCACCCAAGCCTTTGGATTACCCGGCGTCCACCAGCCGGTGAGATCCTTTCCGTTGAAGATCGGCTCGCCCGGCGGTTCCTCGACTCGCATCTGGGCCACGGCGGCTTCGCCCTCGGTCACGGCCAATCCCAATCCGAAACGCCGAGCGGCCTTGAGATCGACCTGGTAGAGCTGCTTGCCGTCGATGGCAAGCGAGAGCTTTCCGCCGGCACGGCCGACGTGAGCCGTGTGCATTTTGTCCTTGACCGGCCCGATCTTCACACCCGGCGAGAGTTGTTTATCTCCGTCATTCAACTGCCCGCAGCCGTCTCCCTCGCGGAGCAGCAGTTCCAGGCCCTTTCCGGCGGGAACGTCCGGCATTAGGAGCTTGCACACGCCGCCGCCGGCAACCGACCACTCCAGCCGCAATTGGAAATCGCCGAACGTCCAGGCAGACAACAGCCGGGTCGAACCTTTCTTTCCACTAAGCCGCCCCTGGGTAATCGTCCAACCGGCCGGTGCCGGATCGCCGCAGTCCCAGCCGACCAGTGAGTCGGGCCGCATCAGCTTCACGCCAGGCGGCTCCTCGGCCGAGACTGTCGACACAATCCACGCGGCCACTGAGAGTACAACCAGAACAACTCGGCTCTTATTGCACGTCATAAGGAAGACTCTCAAGTTGCGGGTGGATAACGTCTTCAGCTAAGACGACCGCACGATTTGCGCTCATCTCGCACAGTAGTATGTTCAACACGTCAAAGCCCACCGACTGCGTTCGGCGGGGTTAGCAGTACACCTGACGTGGCCGTCGGGGCTAAACGATTTGGTTGCGTTCCCGGGCCGCGTTGGGGACGGCGGCGGAACAGGCGGATGCTCGTCACAACTCGAGGAATTCTTCGACCGCCTCGCGCATCACGGCGCGATCGGGCTCGATGCCGGTCCAATGCCTGAAGTTGATCGCAGCCTGGTCGACGAACACTTCCAGCCCGTCCAGCGTGGTGCAGCCGCGCTCGGCGGCTTGACACAACAGCCACGTTCGGGGTGGGTTGAAAGTCACGTCGGCAACGATCGTCTGGGAAGTGAGGGTGTCCAAATCGAGCGGTAGCCGGGCGTCCGGATCGAGCGCTCCGACCGACGTGGCGTTGATCAACACGTGGGTTTCCGCCGGGATGCGGTAGTCGCCCTCCCAGGCAACGGGCAACACTGATACATTCGATTCGCCGGCAGTCACCAACTCGGCCAACTCGCGTGCATTCGCCTCGGTCCGGTCTACAACCACGAGTTCGGCCACACCCACCTGCGCCAATTCGACCCCGATTGCCCGGGCAATCCGGCCCGCACCGAGCAAGATGATTCGCTTATCGGTTGGATTGTCCTGGCGGCCGAGCGCTTCGAGTAGGGCTTTGCCTTCGGTGTTCTCGCCGACCAACTGGTCCTCTTCGCGGAGAATCAGGTTAACCACGCCGATCCGTGCGGCCGTTTCGCTGACGCGATCCAGGTGCTCGATAATCGATTGCTTGTGCGGATCGCTACAATTCCCGCCACAGAAACCCATTGCCCGCATCCCTCGCACCGCGTCGCCCAGCTCGTCGGGCGCGACCTCCAGGCTCAGGTAGCGCCAGTCGAGGTCACGGTCCGCAAAGGCCTTCTGGAGCATGTACTGCGTGGGGTTTCCCGACAGCGGATGGCCAACCAGCGCAAGAATCGGCTGAAGCGACGAACTGGACAGCGACGAACTAGACACGGCAGGTTCCACTCATTCCCTCCCTTCCGGCATGTCGACCAGATATTATTGTGACCCGTGGGCAGACCCATTGCAATGTCTCCCCCCTTTCGTGCCATGGTCCACGCACCAGCCGCTTGCGGCTTCGCAGGGTGCCATGCACTCGGTCCCAAGCTCTGCTTGGGACCGCCCCACACCGTACTGCTGGAGAGTAGTGGGTTCCCAAGCCGAGCTTGGGAACCACGTTAAAGGCCAGGAGGTTTGGCACCAAGACCGGGTTTCTTGCAGAAAACCACCCCAAATGCGCAACACGACCGTTAGCCCCAACCGCACAAAGGCGTGGTT
>JAUWJC010000404.1 GCA_030607895.1 Pirellulales bacterium | reverse complement strand
GTAACCGTTCACGGGAACGATACGGTCTTTGAACAGAAGGAAACAAAGGCAACGAAGAAGAGCAGCAACATAAGGGCGGTTTGTAGCGGAAAGCGACAAGCTGACGTACACAAGAAGGGAATGCGTGATGGGGAAAAGGGGAAAGAAGACATGCTGATTGTCCTTACCTCTTCTCCCATTTTTCCTTTTCTCCACTGTACGTCCTCTTCATTTCGCCGATTCGTTACGTTTTTCACATTCTTCGTTGCCTTTGTTACCTTCTGTTCCGAGAATATCCCGTGAACGGCTACGAATATCGAATATCGAGCCCCTTTTAATGGCTTTCCTCATGCCACCAACTCTGCTGCTGGTCGTTGGCTATGGGAGTCCCTCCGGACGCTTGTATGCTCGGACGCCGATCCGCTCGGTGTCGATAGGCTTGAAGCCCAGCTTGAAGGCGGGCGAATCGGGTTTTAGCCGGTAGTCGTCTTTGGCCGCATCGACAAACAGCGGATCGGCCACAAGCGAGTTCTTGTCGTAGCCGGCGGCCTGCCACTGGGCCAACGGGCCCTTGGGCGTATTCAGTCCCCCGGCTTCGGCCGATTTCGGGCCGGCGTACCAGTAGAGGTTCTTGTCGCACTGCGAGAGGACCTTGTCGCTGTAGCGGTTGATGCGGATCAGGTTTCCGCCGTGCCAGCAGACCACGTTTCGGACAAACCGGTTGCCAGTCATGAACTCCCGGCCGTTGCACTCGAACTGCTGGTTCCGCCCGTCCACCAGGATGTTGTTCTCGAAGACGTTGTTACGGCCCAGGTGTACGTGAATGCCGCCGCGGAAGGTTCGGGCGACGATATTGCCGTGGCAGCGGGTTCCGCTGGAGTAGTCGTCGAGGTAGATACCCCAGGTGTAGTAAGGGGTGAGAATCTCGCCGCTTTCGGTCGTCTTGAATCCGACCGAATCGAGCATGATGTTATGGCTAATCACGTTCCCGGAGTCCTCTTTGTCGCGCCCCAGTGTCTCGATGGCCCCCGTGTCGTTGGTTTCAAGGTTCGTGCGAACGAGCCGATTGTATTCGATCACGTTGCCGTGGGAAGCGTAACCCGGGCGATAGGTCTTCAGCGAAATGCCGTATCGTGGCACATCGGTAATCGTGTTATGGGCGATCCGGTTGTCGCTGCCCGTGGTAACGTAAACACCCGCCACGTGCTTCCATATCTTGCCACAACGCTCGATCCGGTTTCCCGCCACCACGTTTCGCTTGGGCTGGCTTGTGGTGACCGTGCCGTCCATGAGCACGCCGCCCTGTCCGGCCTCGATCACGGTGTTGCCGAGAACGTGGTTGTCGCAGGCCAGCGTCGACAGCCGGACGGCATACCCGCCGACGCCCAGAAAGCGGCAATCCTCGATCAGGCAATGCCTCGCCCGACAGAGCCGGACGGTCGCGTCACTGGGCTGGTAGACCGAGGGCACTTCGAGTGAGTATTTCGTGTGCCGGAAAGTGAATCCGTGGATGACGATGTGCTGGGCATAACGGGACGCCGTTTTGTCGTTGGCGGCGTTCTCCTCGGGTGCCGTACCGGCGATCTCGATAAGGTGATCCAGCACCGGCGCAACAACGGTCCGACCGGTGAAGTCATTGCCGACGGGCCAGTAATGGAGCTTTCCATCGGCCCGGTCCAGGTACCATTCGCCCGGTGTATCGAGGGCTTCAAAGACGTTTTCCACGAAGTACCGGTTGCCGGGCCGGAGCCCCTGCGAGCAGTTGCGGTTCTTCACGTGGACAACGTGAGCATCGAAATCGATCTTGCCGACCGAAAGGATCGCGTTGACCCAACCCCAGGCGGGAAAAATGTGTATCTCGGGCTCAGGCGACCGGGGCCAACGCTTGATATCACCGGCCCGGAAGCAAAAACAGTCTAGTGCGTACCCACGGTGGCCCTTGGTTGCCTTTGCTTTGTACTTGTCCGGGAGTGGCTTGACGAAGAACCAACCGCCGGTAGTTGGGTTCTTCGGATCGAAGTTGGGCGTCCGGGCCCGGGGCTGGCGCTTGCCGCCCACGAAGAGTTGCCGGAAGTACCACTTGCCGGCCTTGACGCCGGGTAGCTCGGCGGTTTGGAGATTGCCGGCGCCCTTCCGCCAATTCGTAATGGCCCGACCGCCCGAGAGTGTCACTTCTTCACCGGCCTGCGCACGGTATACCACCGGAGCCGCCGCCGTGCCCGAGTCTTCCGGCCCCAGCAGGAGCGGCTCGGCCAGGAAGTACGTGCCGCCGCGAACCATCACGGTGCAGCGTCCCAACCGGTCACCTTCTCCTCGCAGTTTGCGGAGCACGTCACGCGCGCGAACCAAGGTGGAAAGTGGGCCGTCCGTCTTTTCGGCATTTGGCGCGGGCAACCTGCCCGACCAGGCGTCGTTGCCGCAGGTGGCCACGTACAAGACGACTTGATTCTGTTTGGCGGGTTGTGCAGTCTCGCCAGACAGAACAGGAGGCCGGCAGGACGGATAGTGCGATTAGCGGAAGAAATCTCATAGTGAGGCTCCAGGTGGGATTGCCGTGCGAGGGATGTCTGCCAGCGATGGTACCATTTTCCGAGTGGGCACGCAACGAGTCGATGGGTGGCCTGTAACGCCGCGTTTGGTATCATGTGGGATAGAGCTGAAATGCAGAGTCTGTAGTAGGGTGGGTGCTTGCACCCACGTGAATTTGCGGTTGTCCGTGCGCGTTGCGCGTGGGTGCAAGCACCCACGTGAATTTGCGGTTGTCCGTGCGCGTTGCGCGTGGGTGCAAGCACCCACCCTACAACTACAACTTCCTGACACGAATTGAACGGGCGACCAGATGACCGATAGTGATCCAGCGGCGGCGGAGTTTCCGTCATGTGCCGGTCTGTGGACCTTGGACCCGGAAGTTGCGTTTCTCAATCATGGCTCCTTCGGCGCGTGTCCCCGGGCAGTGCTGGAAGTTCAACAGCGGTTCCGCGAGCAGATGGAGCGGGAGCCGGTGCGCTTTTTCATGAGGGAAGTGCAGCCGCTGCTGGAGGAGTCGCGCCGAGTGCTGGCGGAGTTCATCGGCACCGAACCGCGCGACGTGGCGTTCGTCAACAATGCCACTACCGCCGTGAACAGCGTGCTCCGCTCGCGCCGGTTCGAGGTGGGCGACGAGTTGCTTGTAACCGACCACGAATACAACGCTTGCCGCAACGCCTTGGATTTCGTCGCGGCACGCTCCGGGGCCAAGGTGGTGGTGGCGGCGGTGCCCCTTCCCATCGAGTCGCCCGAGCAAGTAGTCGAGGCCGTCACCTCGTGTGTAACCGAGCGGACGCGGCTGGCGCTAGTGGACCACATCACCAGTCCAACCGCCCTGGTGTTTCCCATCGAGCGGATAGTCGAGCAGCTTACCCAACGGGGTGTCGACACGCTGGTCGACGGTGCTCACGCGCCGGGCATGGTTGCGTTGGACATGCGTCGGATTGGCGCCGCGTACTACACGGGCAACTGCCACAAGTGGCTCTGCGCGCCGAAGGGAGCCGGGTTCCTCCACGTTCGCTCCGACCGGCAGCAGGGGCTGCACCCGGCCGTAATCAGCCACGGCCTGAACACGCACCGCCCCGGCAGCGTGCGCCTGCACGACGAGTTCGACTGGACCGGCACCAACGACCCGACGCCCTGGCTGTGCGTGGGCGAGTCGATCCGGTTCCTCGATGGCCTGATGGACGGCGGCATTGCCGCGTTGATGGCGCGGAACCATCGACTGGCCCTGCACGCCCGGGAGATACTCTGCAATGCCCTGGGGTCACGTCCGGTTTGTCCGCCGGAGATGATCGGCTCGATGGCCGTCGTGTCGCTTCCGGAGGAGGACGAGACGGCAGCCGCAATGGACCCCGACACCACGCCGATTTTCGTCCCACGCTTGCAGACCGATCTGCTGAAGCGCCATGGGATCGAGGTGCCCGTCTACTACTGGCCGGCAGCGCCGTGGCGGCTGGTACGGATTTCCGCCCAGGCGTACAACGACGCCACCCAATACGAGCGGCTCGCCGAAGCGCTCACACACTGGGGGCCTGTCCCCTTCCGTGGCGCTTGAACTGTTGCCTATAAAGCCGCGACCGGTGGTCGCGGCCGCGGCAAGAAGCAGGTGGTTCTACCAATCGTCAACCGCGACCACCGGTCGCGGCTTTATATTAGCGGAATTCCGGGGACGGAATTCCGGGGACACAATACTGATTTCTCTTGACGCCTTTTGGGTTGTCGACATAATGGTGGCATGGCAAGAGTGGCGAGAGTGGTGGTTCCAGGCTGCCCGTACCATATCACGCAGCGCGGGAATTCTTGGGCGGAATCTTGACAAACCGAATGAGACCGCTCAAGATCAAAATGCATGGTTCAGGATAATTCATCTTGGGAAGGTTCGGGGTATTCCGGGGACACAATACTGATTTCTCTTGACGCCTTT
>JAUWJC010000565.1 GCA_030607895.1 Pirellulales bacterium | reverse complement strand
CTGACACTAACGTTTTCTATGTGTGGACATGGGTTCAGTTGTTCTCGGGGAACCAAAACCCCCTGGCCTCACTGTCTTATCCAGATTGATGGCAAGAAAGTGCATTTGTATGCGAATTCAACGCCGGATCAAGCCATTCAACCGGCTTCACGAACTTGGGACAACCACTTTCGGTGCGGTTCCAGAGCATTCACATAGAAAACGGTAGAGTCTGCAACTATCAACTATCAACTGACAACTGATATTCATGGCCCGACGTACCAAAGCGCGAGAAATTGTCTTCCAAGTCCTTTATCAAAACGACTTGAACCCGCGCAACAACCTGACCGCCGACATCGCGCTCATCACGAGACAACTTCAACCCGCCGACGACCTGACCCAGTTCGCCCGTACGTTGATCGAAGGCGTCAACCGACACCGCGAGCAGATCGACGAGCAGCTTGGTCAGGTGGCCGAACGTTGGAGTCTTGAACGGATGGCGGCTACCGATCGCAATTTACTCAGGCTGGGGGCCTTCGAGATACTTTACACCGATACGCCCGACGTGGTGGCCATCGACGAGACGATCGAGTTGGCCAAACGATTCGGATCCGCGCAGTCGGCCCAGTTCGTCAACGGCATCCTCGACCGGCTCATGCACGGAAAACCAAAAGCGGAAAGCTGAAAGCGGAAAGCTGAGAACAAATGGGTTTATTCGACAAATTCAAGCAAGGTCTCAAGAGGACCACCCAGGTCCTTAAAACCGACATTCGCGACCTGTTTAGGGCCGAGGGCCGGTTGGTCGACGATCAGTTTCTCGACGAGTTGTTCGAGACGTTGATCAAGACCGACATGGGGGTTCGGGCGGCACAGGAGACGGTCGAGGAGATTCGGACCACCTTCCGCGCCCGAGTGGTCAGCATGGAAGAAGTGCTGGGGCGGATTAAGGTCAAGCTCAAGGAACTGATGGCCCAACCGCCCGAGCCGATCCGCTTCGCCGCGAGCGGACCGACCGTCATCATGGTCGCCGGCGTCAATGGCTGCGGAAAAACCACTTCGATCGCCAAGCTGGGCCAGATGTTCCTCGACCAAGGCAAGAAGGTCGTCCTGGGCGCGGCCGACACATTCCGGGCGGCGGCCGTCGAGCAGTTGACTGTCTGGGCTGGAAGGCTGGGGGCGGAAATCGTCACCGGGCAATCGGGAAGCGACCCGGCCAGCGTCGCCCATCGGGCTGTTGCCCGAGCCCTCGAATCGGCAGCCGACGTCTGTATCGTCGACACGGCCGGTCGCCTGCAAACCCAGCAGAACCTCATGCAACAACTGGCCAAAATCCACCGCGTACTGGGAAAGCAGATCGCCGACGCCCCCCACGAGGTCCTCCTGGTCCTTGACGCCGTCACCGGACAAAACGGCATCAGCCAGGCCAAGCATTTCACCGATGCGGTCAATTGCACGGGCATTATCCTGGCCAAGCTCGACGGCACGGCCAAGGGCGGGGTGGTGGTGGCCATCCGCCAGCAGGTCGGCTTGCCGGTGAAGTACGTCGGCGTGGGCGAAAAGGCGGAAGATATCGCCCTGTTCGAGCCCGACTCGTTCGTCGAAGCGCTTTTCGAGGACGTTGAATCGCTCGGCAGTACATAGGTCTCAGTTTTCGTGGTTTTGTCGGTGACCGGCGAGCCGCGGGGTTCATCCCCGCGCCAGTCGAGCGCCGGGATAAACCCGGCGGCTCGCTCTTGCACCCAAAAGGCGGAAGAGCCTAACTTCCCCTGCTTTCCCTATCTTTCCCAAAGCCCCTCCCCGGCCGCCCGGAGTGATAATTTGTGTGGATATTGCGGGTTATTCCGGTCGATAGGATTCTCAGGACTCTACCGATTGTAGGGGCGCGGATATCACGCGCCAGGCTCATTTCTCAATGGAGAAACGAGATGAGAACGTTGACGTTGTCTTTGGCCATCGTCTTAGCCAGCACTATGATGCACCAGCGGTCCCGGGCCGATGAACCGGAGAATTCGGCACCTGAGACAACCGTGAAGGATGGCGTCGCCTTCAGCGACTATGCGGAAGACGCTGCTGAAGTGCCGGCCGAACGAACCAGCCCTACCCCGCCCAGAAAACTCCCCCGTGATCCGGGCTATGCGACCGTCGAGCACGCGAATGAGGCGAAGGCGAAAGCCAAGGACAGCGCAAATCCCTTTGTTGAAGAGGAAAAGGAGCCGGAAAGAGACCTCTTGCCGCCGCCCGAAAACCTCTACCAGGAAGAACTCGGCTACCAGGAGGGATATACCCCATATTACAGGCAGAGTTACCGGAGTCCACCCTTTTACAGCCGTCGCGACCCGTGCTGTTGGGGAGGCCGTGTGGTTCCGCCCAGGAGGATACTTGACCGGCAGGAGTTGTATCGCCGTGGCATCGAGATTGGTGGTTGGCTCGACCAGGGGTTCACCGGCAACGCGGCCAACTCGCAGACAGATCGCTTCAACGGCCCGGTCGCTTTCAACGATTTCTCCAACGAGTACCAGATGAACCAGCTTTGGGTCTTCCTCGACCGTCCAGTGGATACGGGCGGCTACGGCTGGGACATCGGCGGCCGCGTCGCCTTCAACTATGGAACGGACAGCCGTTTTATTGTAGCCAACGGCCTGGAGACCAACTGGAACAGTGCCACTGGATTTTACGACATGGCCATGCCTCAGTTGTATGCCGACGTGGCCTACAACGACCTGACCGTCCGCATGGGGCACTTCTTTACGATCCTCGGTTACGAACGCGGCGAGGCGCCGCGGAACTTCTTCTATTCGCACTCATTAACCAAGGTCT
>JAUWJC010000524.1 GCA_030607895.1 Pirellulales bacterium | reverse complement strand
GGCTGTAGCGGTTCGCCGGAGATTCGGCCGAAACTCTCGCGCACACCCAACTCGCTCGGCCCAACCATCGACAGGCTGCTTAGCCCCCAAAACAACAACGCCGCCAGCAAGAGCACCGGCAACGCGGCCCTCTTGACGAATCGAATTGCCCAGGACGACCGAAAGCTGACGCCAAGCCGGACTTCAATCATCTCGAAGATGCTGCTGATCGGGTTTCCTCGGACCAGAACGGCCTCGCGCAGCATAACCCTAAGCGGCGGAATGAACGGGCCGCGCTGCGCCGCACCACGCAGCCAGAAACTCGCCAGACCCACAAGCTGCTCGGCACACACCGCCACGACCCAAACCAAGAGCAGTCTGCCAAGCCAAATATCCACCGACGGCCACATCAGGCTGCCAATAATGGCACCCGACGTGAGGATGCTGGCCCATTGCGTCTCGCGAAACGCCAACGCCAACGACCGGCTCTCGGGGAGGTTCTCTTCCCGAGTGGCGCCAAACGACCTGGACAACACCAACCAAAGGCAGGAAACGGCCAGGCAGACGATCCCCAGCGCGGCCCCCTGTCCCTGTGATATGCTCGCGCTGCCGGCTTGGCCGAGAAGCTGATACAACGCCATGGAGCCCACGGCCAGAATGGGTAACACGGCCAGAAAGAGGTAGTGCAGCTTGCGGGTGTGATCGAGATCGGCCAGGAGGACGTCGTATGCTTCCCGATCCTGGCGGACAACGGCATCCCCCCACCGCGGTTGCCGCTCGTCGGGCTTCTGCGTCCGGTCAAGCTGTTTGGCTTCCGATAGACGGCGGCGGATTCGGCACGCATTCAAGCACAGCCAGGCCGAAATGGCCGCAAGCGCCGTTTGCAGGGCGAGGGCCTTAAGCGCGAACAAGCCAGTCTGGATAGCATACCCCCCGACAATTGCCACGAAAGCCGTGACAAGAATTGCAGACGCAAACAGCAAACCCGACTGCCCCCCACTCTGGGTGGCACCGCTCGGGTCGGGCGTACCCGCGGATGATCGTTGATTGCTCGATTCGGACATCTAGCCTCGTAATCTGGCTCCCAAGCTCTGGTTCCCAAGCTCTGCTTGGGAACCCACTACTCCCCAGCAGTACGGTGCGGTCCCAAGCAGAGCTTGGGACCGAGTGTATAACTAACCAACAGTTTACAAAACAGACATCCAGCCTTCTGTCGGGACGTTAATCCGATTTACTTCTTTACGGCCAATCCGTTCAATTGGTTCTGGATATTATTGACGCTGGCCGCGAATTCCCTCGTGTCTCGTTTGACGGCTTTCGTGATTTTGTCGGTTACCGGCGATAAAACGCCATGCTGGCGAAGCTGACGCAGGCGGTGCCGTCGGGCTCGACGGCCTGGTCGTATTTCAGCAGTTCGCCGCGGGTGGGTTGCATTACCTCGAGCATTATGTAGGTGGGCGAAAGACCGCAAATCCGGCTGCGGTCCCGTTGCCGGGCAACGTGGCGGAAGAACCCGGCGCCTTGGCCGCGGCACGCCTCGTCCAACAGCTTCCGGTCGTCTTCCGATTGTTCGGCCAGGCGCTTCTCGTCGATCAACCAGTCGTCGCGGAACCGCTGCCCGATGTGTGCGAAATCGGCCCCGCTGATGTAGCAGACCTTCCCCGGATACTCGCCGGCAGCCGCGCGAATCGCCGCGATGAAGGCTTGCACCTCGGGCGAGTCGTCGGGTTGTGTGCCGCTTTCGATGAAATCTTCAAACGAGCCGACCAGCACGGGCACAATGCGGAACTCGCGCTTGCCGCTCAGGATGTATTGCAAGAAGACCGCCTGGAACTCGATGGAATGTTCGCTGCGGTGTGCCCATTCGTCTTCAAACAAACTGAGTTGCCGTCCCGCCACGCTGGAAGCAAGGTGTTCGGCCACCCGGCCCACAAAATCCAGATCGGTCCGAACGACTCCCAGCGGCGTATCGAAATCCTTCCTGGAGATGCTGAACAGGTCATTCATGTGGTGGTGGGCGGTGCCGAAGATGACGAACAGGTCGGCATCGCTTTGCTCGGCCACCTTTTTGTAAGTCCAGGCGAACGCCGGTCCACCACGGTTGGGGTCGATGTGCGGGCTGAGGGCGCCGAGCAGTTGCCGGCCGCCGGCTGGAGCGTTGTGGTCGACGCCGCCCTGGCTGATGGGGCCGGGCCCTTTTTCGCATGTGAAGAACTCATCCAATTGCCGGCGCAACTGCCTGGCGTCTTCGGCATAGGCACTGCCGGCGTGCGTGGCCGGTCGAGTCGGACTGGTCATGTACTGTTGGATCGTTTCGCGGCGATAGCGATCGAACCGCTCGGTAGCCAGCAGGTTCGCTTCGTCGAGTTGTCCCACCAAACGTTCGATATCGGCCAACGCCAACCGCGAGTGCAATTCTTTCTGAAAGGCAGCCTGGATTTCCGCCAGCGAGCGACGCCCGTCCATCAACGACGCCAGCAACATGGCCACGCAAGGCACAATCACCGTATCGCCAAAGCCCTCCGGATCGCGGAGTTCGAATTGCCACTCCTCCGCCGGGCCACTCGGAACGATCTCGAGCGGACGCAACCGTGGTCTGGGCGGTATGGCCATGACCCCCAACTTCCCGAGCCGAGTTCTACGGCTCCAAGTCGGCCCGTTCGTACCACACGTCGAGCCCTTTGCGGCGGCGCAACATCCTCGGGCCGCCCACAAGCACGCGGACGAATACCCAGAGGAGTTTCCACGGCCCGTGCTTCCTCGTCTGCCGGCCGGAAGTGACGACCCTTTCGCGAAGGATGACGAATCGTCCTTGACGCTTCAACGCTTGGCTGAGATACAGTTCTTCACCGGCGAAGTAGCGCTGGTCGAATCCGCCGGCCGCCTCGAAGGCCTCGCGGCGAACGAAGATGAAGCAGCCGGCCGCCCAACGGGCCAGCCGCGACAAGCAGTTCCACAACCCAAGTGCATATCGACCCCAATAGGGCGTATCCTCGCCGAATCTCACCAGTGCCCCACCGCCCACCGCCCCACCGTTCAGCGATTCGCCGTCCAGCGCCGCCAGCGCCGCCCGCCACGGGGCCGCCGGCGGCATCGTGTCGGGAGGCAGGAAAATCAGCACGTCGCCTCGAGCTTCCTTGGCGCCCGCATTGCGAACGGCGGCAATCTGCCTGAGATCGACCGCAACGGCCCGGGCGCCGCAATCCGCGGCTAT
>JAUWJC010000380.1 GCA_030607895.1 Pirellulales bacterium | reverse complement strand
GTCGCGGGCTGGTTTTTTCGGGAGTTTCCGGCATGCCGACGGTGCCTGTCCCCTTTTTCGGACGGCGAATATCGAACACCGTGGAAAAAGGGGACAGGCACCTCGCGGCTACGGTTTTTCCCGCACTTCCGGCCGATATCGGCTCGGAGCCAGTCCCCATTTTCCACTGACCGCTCGCGGCTTTACAGCCCGTCGGATTGCCGCACTTCGTTCAGTAGCCGCTGAATCTGCCGGGCTTTCTTGATTTGCAGGGCGTTCTGGTATCCCTTGTGGCCGGGACAGGCAATCAGTGTCGACAGCACGACCAACGAAGCCAGCGTCGCCACGGCCGCCCAGCGGAACCGGTGCCGGGCATCGAATGCAGCCAGGCCGTAGAGAACGCCAAACACAAACCCGGCGCCGTGGGCAATGTTGGCCACCGACATGATATTCGAATAAGTGAACACGACGCAGAGAAAGAACCAGCCGATAAGGATTCGCACGGTGTGCTCGTCGCAGACCGCCTCGAATTCGCGATGCCATCGCCGGCCGACGAACAAGACACCGAACAGACCGTAGATTACACCCGACAGGCCGACGATCATAATCGGCTCTTCGCGGTTGTAGCTTCCGATGATATACTCCGGCAGCATCGAGACATATCCCAAGAGCACGATCAATGCCAGGGTGAGATACGATCCGAACCGGTTCTCCAGCGCGGGCCCGAAGATCATCAGCCAATAGATATTGAAGGCGGCATGAAGCAGGTTGCCGTGCATCAGCGCGCTGGTGAACGGACGCCAGGGCTCGCCCATCCAGATATGAGGAAGCAGCCCCAGCCACTCGTTGTAGTAGTGCAGCCGCTGGGTCTCGTCGATCGTCGAGACGACCTCCAAGGCCACGGCAACGGCCGCCACTGTCAGCGTGACCGGCGTGCGTGTGAAGTTGATCTCAGGGAGCGGCAGCATGGGGATTTCAGATTTCGGATTTGGGATTTCAGATTTCAGATTTGGGATTTAGGCTAACTGTATCCGAAACGGCCGGGAAAGCCAATCGGAGAATGGAGGCTATGCCGGAGTCCTCCGCGTTCGTATAATCCGGTGGTCTGGGAATTGGCGGCGGGCAATCGAGTTGTAAAGCCGCGACCAGTGGTCGCGGATAATGAAACGGTCGAGTAGCAACCCAAACCGCGACCACTGGTCGCGGCTTTACAATCATATATCTGGACCGCCCAGTCTGGAGAGACATCGCATGCGCTCGATTGCCATCATGAATCAGAAGGGAGGCGTGGGAAAGACGACCACGGCTGTCAATCTGAGCGTTGCGCTGGCCGACTCCGGTCGGCGGGTCTGCCTGATCGACCTCGACCCACAAGCTCATGCCTCGCTGCATCTGGGCGTCGAGACCCGGCCGGAGACTCCCTCGGTTTACGACGTGCTCTCCGGCCGCGCCGCCGTGGCCGACGTCCGTCGTCAGGTCGGCGACAATCTTTGGGTCGTCGGCTCGCAACTCGAACTGGTTGCCGCCGAGGTGGAACTCGTTGGAGAGGTGGGTCGGGAGTTGATCCTGCGAAACAAGCTCAACGAAGACCCGCAACCGTTCGACTATCTGCTGATCGATTGCCCTCCTTCGCTGGGAATCCTCACGCTGAACGCGCTGGCCGCGGTCGAAGAGGTATTCATCCCCCTGCAACCGCACTTCCTGGCACTGCACGGACTGGGCCGGCTGCTGGAGACAATCGACCTGATCGCCCAGCGGATCAACAACCGGTTGAAACTCACCGGCGTGGTATTCTGCATGTACGACTCCACCACCCGACTGGCCGCCGAAGTAAGCCGGGACGTGAACGAGTTCTTCAGCGAGGCGCGGAACCAACAGACACCCTGGTCCGAGGCCACGGTTTTCCGCACGCAAATCCGCCGGAACATCCGCCTGGCCGAAGCACCCAGTTTCGGGCAGTCGATCTTCCAGTACGCACCGGCCTCCAACGGCGCCGAGGACTACCGGCGCCTGGCGGATGAACTTCTGGAAACCGCCGGGTACCGGCAGTAGAGGGACCGACGGGCAGTAGTCTGGCCAGCCCGGTGCGGTCGGCGGGCAGGTCATTCTGTAGCGATTGCACGAATCGTAACGACGGCTTATTCCGGTTTTTCCGAAGCGCCCTTTTCCGGTCTGGTACTGTCTTTTGAGAGTCGCGCCGGTAGCGCCGATTGCCTTGGCGCCAGCAGGGCAAAACATTGCGTGAAGGCATGAATTGGCAAAAATATCCACCGCGGTGGACGATGGACTTACTGTACGGAAGTGGGCCAATAGAAAGGAGTCTACGACAATGCGATATCTTTATGTCCCGACCTTCTCGGTCGCCGTCTTGGTTGCAACGAGTACTGCCTGGGGGCAGCTTGGGCTGTACGGTTCTCCGGAAATGCTTCAGCTCCCGCACACGGGAACCCAGATGGGGCCACAGCCCGGACCGGCCACGGCAGTGTATCGGCCGGCCACCCCGGGCTATTCGCGCCCCATGGTGCGAACCGCGGGAACCGCCCCTGCCGGCACGCCGGAGGCCCCGCCCCCGCCAAATCCAGCCGGCACGAGAAGGAGCGTCGTCAATCAGATGCTCCAAGCGCCCGCCACGCCGGGCACGTGCGCCGTGCCGCAAGCAGGCTGCGGCCTGTTCGACCGTGCCGTTGGCGAACCTTGTGCCGCGGATTGCATCCCATGCACGCCCAGATGCTGCCCATGGTTCGCATCCATAAAGGGCCTGGCAATGACGCGCAACAATGCCAACAAGGTGTGGACCAGCTACGACCCGGACGACCTGGCCGATCAGATGACCAACACCAACGACATCGGAATGGCGTGGCGTGGCGGTTTCGAGGTTCGTTTCGGCCGACGCTTCTGCTGCGGTCAATGGGGATTGGAGGGCGTCTACTGGACACTCGAACCCTTCAGCGGGTTCCACAGCACTCTGCCGCCGGGAGCCAGCGGTGTTAGTACTCCCCTGCGAGTTTCGGAAATCGAGTTCGCTGGGGTGAATGGAATAGTCTACTTCGACAACGCCGAAGAACATCGCCTCTGGCGACGCGACGAAATACACAACATCGAAATCAACCTCTTGCACAACCGTCTTGCCCAGGATCCGGCCGGCTGGTTCGATTGCCAGTGGCTGTTGGGCGTACGCTTTTTCCGGTTCGATGAATCACTCCGGTTCGGCTCGCTTGAGGGTGAGGTAACCCCACCCTGGACCTGGGGTAGCGACGGTGGAATACACGAAGCCTACTTGAGCGATCAGATTACCAACTGCCTGATCGGTGCCCAGATCGGGGTCGACGTCGGTTGGAATTTTGCCGAGAGACTGCGCCTGTGCGCCTCGCCTCGGATCGGTATCTACAACAACCAGATTCACAACTACTTTCAGGCGTATCGGGGCGACGGGACGGTAGCCGAACCCACGGCACTCAGCGGCATGGTTGGTATCGCCCAGTTCCCGGTCAACTCGATCACCAACTGCGTTTCGTTCCTCGGGCAAATAGACGTGGGCGTTGAGTGGCAATTCGCCCGGAACTGGAGCACCACCATCGGCTATCGCGTGGTGGCAATCACCGGGGTGGGCCTTGCGGACCACCAGATTCCGTTCTATATCGTCGACACGCCCGAAATCGCCGACATCGATACCAACGGCGACCTCGTTCTCCACGGTGCTTTTGTCGGTATAGAGTACAACTTCTAGCGAGGCGTAGCCTCAGACCAACCAGGGGGTTCAGTTATCAGGGTTCAGGGTTCAGGGTTCGTGAGCAAACATGGAATTGCAAGTCCTGAACCCTGAACCCTGACAAAACTTTCGCTCTAACCGACTCCGGCGGTGTGGTAGTCGGCACCGGCGAGGTAATCGAGTACGTTGTCGGCGTCTTCCCAGACGTGCCGCATGAACTGGTCGTTGATCGCCTTGCGGATGGCGTTCTTCTGCTCTTTGTTAAGGAAGCCGGGCTTGGTGATTGTGGAGACGATCTGGTCGTCACCCCTTTCGAGGGTGGTGAGAGCCCAGCGTTTGGCGAGTTGATACGAACGGATGCCGATGAGGCGGAGTCCATCGTCAGTCATCTTCATCCGCAACTCGACGAACTTGAAATCGCCCTGCGACGGGAGTTGTTCGTGGTTGCGTGCGGCGTTGACAAAGCCGAAATTCGTCTTCAACATCCAGCCGTTGCCGTTGTTTTCCCAAGCGGCCACCAGATGCGACTTGTCGCATATCAAGTATCTGTTGAGGCGGTCGAGCCGTTCCGGAAGGTCTTGCGAGGTAAAGCTCTTTCCGTCGCTGACCTGGACGTGTTGGTCGAGGTGTTGCTCAGCGCCGATCTCGACAGTGGTCTCGACAGTGGTCTCGACAGTGGTCTCGACGGTGGCCTCGGCAACGCTGGCGACCTGCTCCATGGGCGCCTCTGGCCGTGGGTCGGGTTGGCGGATGAGAATCGGCGTGCCGCACTTGGGGCACTTCCTTGTCTGCCCGGCCAACTCGTCCTTGGCATTGAGCTTGCTTCCGCAACTCTCGCAGGTGATGCGGATCATGGCCAAGTCTCCTATTATACTCGACGCGGTCACAAACTGCGGTTTTGGGATGGAGTTATCAGTTATCAGTTATCAGTAGTCAGTAACTGAGGCCTGGTTCAAAGCGACGAGTTCTTGGGTGACACGTGACAACCCATGTTAG
>JAUWJC010000237.1 GCA_030607895.1 Pirellulales bacterium | reverse complement strand
AATCAACATCGTCCCGCCCGACTACGCCCCCTGGAGCCTGATGGCCACCGGGGCCATCGTCTTCATCTACTCGTTTACCATCCCCACCCGGCTTAAGAGGTGAGAAGCTACTCGCCTTCGCGGAACCGGTCGAAATACTCCCGGGCGTGCTTGCGGTGCTTGCGGGGTATCTGCCGGCCGGTGAGCGGGTCGGTTGGCTGCTGCCGGGCGGCGTCGTACTGCTGGCGTATCTGCTGTTGGACGTTCCCCTTGACGTTCGGCCCGTCGACCAAATCAACCACGTTTGCCGTGCCCTTGCCCACTTTCTGCCGCACGCGGGAGTCGTAGAAGGCGCTGTCGGTTTTCTCCTCCGGTTGATTTCCATGCCCCCGGCCGACACCGATGCCCAAACCCGGCCGATTGCCCTGGCAGGCCTGGCAGCCGGCTCCACCGCAGTGCGGGCAAACCATTCGATTCCTGGCCTGGGCCAACTGGTCCATCGCCTCGTCGAGCATCTCCAACTCGTCCAACTGCCGCCGCAAATCACCCAGGTCGGCCTGGATATTCTCCAATGCCCCACCGGCGTCGGCAAGTTGCCCCTGCCGAAGGCACTTCGAGCATTGGCCCAGCCTGTCGGCCAACTGGTCTAGCCTCTGCATTTGCGGAAGCTGGTCGCGGAGCCGATCGAGTTGCTCTTCGAGACGGTTGGCTTCGTCGTGCCGGCCGGCCTTTCGGAGTTGGTCAACCCGTTTTGCGAGGTCTTCTTGGGCCGCCTGGTGTGCCCGGGCAAGATCTTTGAGCTTGTCCTTCATTTGGGCGAGTTGCCTGGCCAATTCCTGCCTCTGCTTCTCGTCGAGTTCTCCCTTGGCCAGATTCTGCTTGAGCCTGTCCAACTCCTCCATTGCCCGTTTGAAGTCGCCCCGACTGACGGCCCGGGCGAACTTCTCGGCCGGTCCCTGGCCGAGGTCCTTGAGCCGGTTGAGTTGCTGCTTGACTTTGTCCGCTCCGCCCAATTGCCGGCGGCGTTTTTTCATCTCCCGCGCAAGATCGTTCAACTTGACCAGGGCCTTTTTTCGGTCGGCCGGAGCCTGGTCGGCAAGCTGCTTGGTGCCTTGTTCAAGCCGCTTGAATAGCTGCTCGGCATCCTTTAGCCCCTGCTCTTGGGCCTTTTTCCGCTGCCCGATGAGCTTGCGGCGAAGCGACTGGCTGGATTTCTTCACCTGCCGCTTGATTGCGGCCGGGTCGGTCTTGGCGCCGGCGCGGTTCTGGACCGCGGCCGGACCGACCAGCAATGCCAGCAACACCGCCACGGCACCCGGCAATAGGGGCAAGAGCAGCGGCTTCCCCGGTGAAATGGCGAAACGGCTGGCCACGTCGACCCGCTCGACCCGGCGGACCGCATCGTCTATCAGTGCCCGACCCGCCTCCGTCTCTTGTTGTGTAGGCGGCAGGCAGAGGGCGCTGGATACCCGCTCTTTCAAGCCGAACCGGCAATCGAGTTCGATGGCCGCATCGACCGGGCCCCGACCGGTTGCGACGGCCCAGACCAGTGCGCCCGCCACTGCCAGACCGATCGCTGCGACGGCCCAAATCCAGTCGTCGACACCCAGCGGCCAAAACCGGCCGGCGACGATAAGCATCAAGGCGATCAGCATCGTGGCGAACCCGCACCACCCGAGCGAAGCGAGAAATCGCTGAATACCCAGCCGCCATCGCGTCCGCCGAACCTGCCGCTGGAGTTCTTCCACCGGATCGATCCTCCAATAATCCACCCCCAAGTTTACTGCAACATGCCCATTTCGGCCACCTCCCGCGGCTTTTTCGTCGTCCTGCCAGGTGGTATGATTGAGATTTAGCCGCTTGCGGCTTCGCATTGTCAACCCTCAACTTTCAACTCTCAACTTTCAACTTTCAACACCATGACCGAATTCCGCACCGAGCGCGATTCGATGGGCGAAGTCCGCCTGCCGGCCAAGGCGTATTTCGGATCGCAGACGCAACGTGCCGTCGAGAACTTTCCCGTCTCCGGACAGACGCTCCCGACCGAGTTGATCCACGCCATGGGCCTGGTCAAATGGGCGGCCGCCACGGCCAATCGCGACCTGGGCCGACTGGCCGGCTCGGGCAGGCAACCGCTGGATGAGGAGCAAATCGAGGCCCTGCTGACCGCCTGCCGCGAGGTGGCCGACGGTCGCTTCGACGATCAGTTCCCGGTCGATGTCTTCCAGACCGGCTCGGGAACCTCCAGCAACATGAACGCCAACGAGGTGATTGCCAATCGGGCGATCGAGCTGTCCGGGGGCGATCGGTGCTCGCCGGAGAAGCCGATCCACCCGAACGACCACGTCAACCTGGGCCAAAGCACCAACGACACCTTTCCCACTGCCATCCACGTGGCCGTCGGCCTGACTATCCAGCAGAGTTTGTCTGGGGCACTGATCGCCTGCCACGAAGTGCTTTCCGAGAAGGCTACCCAGTGGGAGAAGATACTCAAGATCGGCCGCACGCACCTGGCCGACGCCACGCCCCTTTCGCTGGGTCAGGAGATCGGCGGGATGGCCCGGCAGTTGGAATTGTCGGCCGATCGGGCACGTCGAGCCACGCAGGCCGTACTCGAACTGCCCGTCGGCGGAACGGCTGTCGGCAGCGGAATCAACACGCATCCCGAGTTCGGCCAAACCGTCTGCCGATTGCTGGCGAAGGAGACGGGCATCGGCTTTGTCGAGGCGGCCAACCACTTCGAGGCCAACGCGCAACGCGACGGGCTGGTCGAGTGTCACGGGCAGCTTCGCGCTGTTGCAGTCACTTTGTTCAACGTGGCCAACAACATACGCTGGCTCGGTTCCGGACCGCGGTGCGGTTTCAGCGAAATCAAGCTCCCCGAGCGCCAGCCCGGCAGTTCCATCATGCCCGGCAAGGTCAACCCGGTCATGTGCGAAAGCCTCATGCAGGTATCGGCCCGGGTGATGGGTAACGACCAGACGGTGGCCGTTTGCGGTGCTGCCGGCGGCCAGTTCCAATTGAACATAATGATGCCCGTCATGGCACACGCCACATTGGAGAGCATCCGCCTGTTGACCGGCGGCCTGATTGCGTTTCGTCGGTTCTGCCTTGAGGAGATGCAACCCAACGTCGAATCGTGCGAGGCGGCCGTGGAGAAAAGCCGTTCGCTGGCCACCGGGTTGAACCCATACATTGGCTACGAGCAGGCCGCCGCGTTGGCCAAAGAGGCCTTCGCCACCGGCAAGACCATCCGGCAGCTTTGCATTGAAAAGAACGTCCTGCCCAAGGATCAACTCGACGAAGCACTGGACCCCTGGCGGATGACCCGACCGCGGTAGACAAACTCTGCGAAGCCGCAAGCGGCACCAGGAACAAAGCCGCTTGCGGCTTCGCAACATCTATTACGCAGCCATCGCCCCAAGGATCTGTTGACTTCGTCTGTATTCTATTGTATTCTATCAGTAGCCAAACAAGTGGTGCTTCGAGAGGGAGGCCCGCCGTGTCGAAAACGGTTACCTTACGGCTGAGCGAGGATGTCTACCGGTGTTTCCGGACGCTGGCCAAACGCGACAATCGGCCTTTGTCGAACTTCATCGAGACGGCGGCGCTTCGCTATGTCGAACGAGAAGAATACGTCGACGAATTCGAGATGGACGAAATCCGCGCCAGCCGAACCTTGAACAACAGCATCAAACGAGGGCTGGCCGATGCCAGGGCCAAGCGCGGACGCTCCGTCTGAGTATGCAATCTTCGAAACGGACGAGTTTCAGCGCCGGCTCGAAAAGCTCTCCCGAGTAGACGCGGCGGCAATCCGTACCAAGCTCGAAGAATACGTGTACCCACAGCTAAGAGAACAGCCGTTCTTTGGCACGAACATCCGGAAGTTGCGTGGGTACAGTCCGGAAGTGTGGCGTTACCGCATCGGCCGCTTCCGCGTGTTCTATGCCGTCGATCAGGATGAGCGAACGGTTTTCATCTTGACCATCGAGGCTCGAAAAGACGCGTATCGATGAGCAGTAGGTTGGAGGCGATATTTAATGGACCGATACGAGATCATCATATTCTGGAGTGCCGAAGATCAGGCCTTCATTGCCGAGGTCCCGGAACTTCCCGGATGCATGGCGCATGGCAACAGCCACGAAGAGGCGCTGGCCAACGCAAAGGAAGCCATGCAACTGTGGATCGAAACCGCGAAGCAGTCCGGCGACACCGTTCCGGAACCGAAGGGCCGCCGTCTGGTCTTCGGGTGACTTGCCGTACAGGCGGCGTCTAAGCCGACGTCTGGGAAGCCGCAAGCGGCACACGGAACCAAAGCCGCTTGCGGCTTCGCAACGTCTACCAGAACCCTATGCTTCTTACTATTCCGGCCGCACGGCGGCGGTTCTAAAGCGGGTTACGTCCAACGGCAGGAGTGCTCCCTTGAAGACCTGGCCCGTCTTGTGTGCCTGCATGCTCCAGGGAATCACGTAAGCCGCCACGCGGCCGCTGGTGACCTCGGCCACGTAGACTGCTGCCCGGCCCGGCCGTATCCGCGTGGCGCCACGGCGGAGATCGCACACGCCGGTGCCCATCAAGTAGCGAGGATTCTTGGCCGGATCGACGCCCAGATCATTGAGTATGTTGTAGTGATAGAAGGCGCTGAATTTCCCCCACTGCGGCCCCTGGTTCCCCAGGACGGCCGCCCGCAGGTCGCCGGTGAGGAAATCGAGAAAATAAACGGCTTCCAATTCGTCGTCGACCGGTCCGGTGGCAATGGCGAAGTTCTCAAATCCGTGGGTAGCAACCGCGTGCAAAGGCGTATGGGGCCACAAGCCACCGATCGCCAGGCCGACGACCAGCCCAACGACCAGCCAGACGAGCGGCCTGTGCTTCAAAGTGTAACCCATCACACAACCTCCTTTTTCATGGATGCTATACCGCCGCGACCGGTGGGCGGGCCGGAAGTTCCGGAAAACCGCATGTCTTTTGCCCCGTGCGCGACCACCGGTCGCGGCTTTATGGTTTTCAAGTCAACCGGAACCCCGAGCCACAACAGAATCATGATAGCAGTACTTGTCTTGTATTTCCAGACGAACCTCTCCTGCCTATCTACCGCAATTTCTCCAGACCTAGCCAGCCATTAGCAAATCCCGATGAACGGTTACGAGAAAAGAAAATCGGCAAATCCAACTGGGTGGCCCCTTGCAAATGAAAACGAATCCGCCTATAAACGTCGTTCGAGGTTGACAGTACGGTATCGGCATCTGGTGATTTGAAGGAGTTCGAAATGGAAACAATCAACGTGGCCTTGATCGGGCAAGGGTTTATGGGGCGAACGCACTCGAACGCCTGGGGCCAAGTGTCCAAGTTCTTCCAAACACCCATCAAACCGGTCATGCACACGGTCTTCGGACAGGAGGAAGAAGACCCTCGAGCTTTTGCCGACAATTGGGGTTGGCAAAACGCTTCGACCAATTGGGAGGAATTGGTTGCCTCGGCCCAAATCGGCCTGGTCGACGTGGTCACGCCCAACTTCATGCACGCCCCGGTTGCCCGAGCTGCAATCGCCGCCGGCAAACCGTGCTCCTGCGAAAAGCCAATTGCCGGTACGCTGGACGACGCCCGCGAGATGGTCGAAGCCGCCAAGGCGGCCAAGGTGAAAACGTTCGTGTGGTTCAACTACCGCCGATGTCCGGCCGTGGGGTTGGCCCATCAGTTGGTCAAGCAGGGCAAGCTCGGCGAGATTCGGCACGTTCGGGCGGCCTACTTGCAGGACTGGGCCGACGAATCGATCCCGCTGCTTTGGCGATTCGACAAGAGCCTGGCCGGGTCGGGAGCCCACGGCGACTTGAACGCACACATCGTCGACATGCCCCGATTCGTCACCGGTCAGGAGATCACCGAAATAGCGGGCGCAATCGCCGAGACGTTCATCAAGCAACGGAAGCTAATGAGCGGCACGGCCACTGGTGGGATCGCCGCCGGGGCGGAAAGCGCTCAGGGAACGGGTAAGGTTACCGTCGACGACACGGTGCTTTTCCTCGCCCGGTTCTCCGGCGGCGCGGTAGCCAGTTTCGAGGCCGCCCGGCAGGCCACCGGAAACCAGAACCGCAATACGTTCGAGATCAACGGCACCAAAGGCTCGTTGAAGTTCAACTTCGAGCGGATGAACGAGTTGGAGTACTACGACGCCACACTGTCTCGGGCCGTGCAGGGTTGGACTACCATCATGTGTACGCACGGCGGCGACCACCCCTACGTGGCCAACTGGTGGCCCGACGCACACCTCATCGGATACGAACACGGCTTTACAAACCAGGCCTACGACATCCTCAGAGTGCTCGCCGGCGAGGAGCCGACGGTGCCGATTCCCGATTTCGAAGACGCCTACCAAACGCAACGGGTATTGGAAGCCTCGTTGCTCTCGGCCGACCAGCGGCGGCCGGTCAACCTGGAGGAAGTCAAGTAACAACTGGCAACCAAAACACCAGCGCAAGCCGTATGCGGGCACCACGGCTTGCCAATTAGATCGTTGCGCGACGTGGGGCGCCATGGGCATACGGAGGCTGCCCGTGGCGCCCATCCTTTTTTCGTAACTGTTCACGGGGGTGAAACATCATGAAACACACTGTTTTGTGACGAGTTTCGTTTAGCCGGCCGGCGTTGCCCCCCGGAATTAACCCAACGCCGGCCAACCCCCCCGCGAAAAACCGGATTTAATAACCGAAAACCGTTGCATTTTTTT
>JAUWJC010000273.1 GCA_030607895.1 Pirellulales bacterium | reverse complement strand
CGATGATTCTCGATGTCTTGGTCGATCTTCTCAACCACGGCCGGATCGCTCCAAAGCTTGCGATACAGTTCAGAAGTCTCAGCCATAGCAGACGCCGTTACAGCAAACGCGATAAGTAGCGGCAAACCACAACGCGAAAGCCTGGTAGTTGAAAAACTAAACATGTCAAGTTCCTTTGTTGTTCAAATGTAAATTGGGGTAACATTTCAGCCATTTGAAATGGTATTGGACGATTTTCCCTTGTTTAGCCGGCGTGCTTGCGCGCCGTGTGAAGTAAGCAAAACGTTATCCGGAAAGACCACACGGCGTGCAAGCATGCCGGCTAAACGGGCAAAAAATGTGGCCGCTATTTCATATGGCTGAAATGTTACAAATATATTTATTCCCGCCAGGATGATACGTGGACTGCCGCATCAGGTCAATGCGGAGAGTAGTGCCACCCGACCGGTCCCTCTCAACCCACATCTCTCCCGTCAGGCGGCCGTGGGCAGGGGGTAGGGAACGCTGGTGGCCAGGTCGATGACGATGTCGGCCACATCCCGGGCGGCGTTGGGTCGGGCGAGCCGGCCCATGGCGGCCGACATCCGGGCCCGACGAAGCGAGTCGCCCAAAAGGCTGTCCAGAAGGTCCGACAAATGGTTGTCCAGCTGGCCGCCCATTTCGCGGGAATCCAGCGTAACCGCTCCACCGGCGGCAGAGAAAAGATCGGCGTTTGCCCGCTGGTGGTCGTCGGTTGCGTGCGGGTAGGGCAGCAGGACGGCGGGCAGGGCCGCGGCGGCCAGTTCGGCCAGCGTCGTGCCGCCGGCCCGGCAAACGCACAACCCAGTCGCCGAAAGCATTCCCGGCATGTTGGTCACGAAAGGCACCACGCTGGCCTCCAGGCCGAACTGATCGTAGAGCTTCTGTGTTGACTGCACGTCGGCCTGGCCCGACTGGTGAACGATCTGCCAGCCGGCCAATCGCGAGCGGACCTTGTAGACCGCCCGGGGGACTTCTTGGTTGAGCGATTGGGCGCCGTTGGTGCCGCCCAGAATCAGCAGTCGTCGTTGTGTCGTGGTCTCGGCCGGCCCGTTTCGGCCGAACCCCGCTCGGATCGGATTGCCCGTGGTCTGGACGACGCATCGCGAGGCCAGCCGCGATCGGGTCTGCTCGAAGGCGGTGCAGACACAGGCGGCCGATCGCGCCAGCCACCGGGTTGCCCGGCCCGGCATGACGTTCTGTTCCAAAAGCACCAGCGGCAGCCGGCGACGCGCCGCCGCTCGGGCGGTGGGTACGCTAACGTAGCCTCCCAGTCCCACCACCGCCGCGACCGACTCCTCGTCCAGGAAGCGGCCGGCCGCAAGGTACGCGGCCAGGTTTTCGATCATGAAGCGAACCACCCGACACGCCTGCCGAGGCAATGGCCGGCAAGGCAGCGCCAGGTACTCGAACCCGGCCGCCGATACCTGCCGCCACTCGAACTGCTTCCCGCTACCGACAAAAGTGATCCGCGCCGACGGTATCCGGTCGGCAATTTGCCGGGCGACCGCCAGGCCGGGAAACAGATGTCCCCCAGTCCCGCCGCCGGCAAACACGATGTGAAGCGGATGGTTTGTCATTGGGAGTTATCAGTTGTCAGTTATCAGTTATCAGTTATCAGTGGTGCTTGTGGCTTCACACTTTCAACTCTCAACTTTCAACTCTTCCACAGCAGCGGTGGAGACGGGCGTGGTTGGTTGGCTGTTGTCGCGGACGTTCAATTTCAGGCCGGCAATACCCAGGATGGCGCAGACTGCCGAGGCGATCCAGAATCGGACGACGATTCTGTTTTCGGGCCAGCCCAGCAATTGGAAGTGATGGTGCAGCGGCGCGCAGCGGAAGATCCTCCGCCCGCACCATTTGTAATAGCCGACCTGAAGGATCACGCTGGCTGCTTCGGCAACGAAAACACCACCGACGACCAGCAACAGCAGTTCCTGCCGCGTTATGACGGCAATCAGGCCGAGCAATCCACCCAACGGCAGCGACCCCGTGTCGCCCAAGAAGACTTGGGCCGGGTGGCAATTGAACCAGAGGAACCCGAGCATTGCACCGATCATGCCACCGGCCAGGACGGTTATTTCACCGGCGCCGGGAATCCGTGGGAGGTTCAAGTACTCGGCCAACTCGGCATGTCCGCTGGCGTATGCCGTGACGGTCATCGCCCCGACGGCGAAGATCAGGCATCCGCCGGCCAACCCATCCAGCCCGTCGGCCAGGTTCACCGCGTTGGACGCTCCGACGATAACGATCACGGCCAGGGGGATGAACATCCAGCCGAGCGCCAACGGTGTTTCGAGCAGGGGAAGGTGTAACAGGAGCCCATCGTCCGTGGCGGCGTGCTGTTGGTGGATCATCACGGCCGCCACGCAGGCCACGGCCAGTTGGGCCAACAGTTTTGTCCGGGCCGAGATACCGTTTCCGGGGCGGCGGAGCTTTGCCACGTCGTCGCAGGCGCCCACGGCGGCCAATCCGACGGTCACGAGTAGGGCCGTTTGCAGGTAGGCGTTATGCAAATCGCCCAGCACGAGCGTACCGGCTACCAGTCCCGCGACGACGAACAGCCCACCCATCGTCGGCGTGGTTTGCTTATTTCGATGCAGGCGGCGGATATCGGGCGAGTCGCTTTTGATCGGCTCCCGGAAGCGGCCTCCAAGCCAGCCGATAATACGACCACCCAGCACGACGGCCAGGACGAAGCTGACCACCGCCGCCGCCGAGGCGCGGAACGTGATCTTCTCCAGCGCCGCGGCGCAGTCTATCGACAGGTGATTGAGTAGCCAAACGAGCATGAGAACCAAAGGAAGGGGGAAGGCGGAAGGGGGAAGGCGGAATCATTGAGTCCAAACCTTTCACCTTCCGCCTTCCGCCTTCCACCTTCCACTCGGTCCCAAGCTCTGCTTGGGACCGCACCGCACCGTACTGCTGGGGAATAATGGGTTCCCAAGCAGAGCTTGGGAACTAGGTTAACCACGGAGTGCAGGCGTTCCGACTTCCGCCTTCTCGTATATCCCTGAGCAGCCGGAGCGGCGCGTTGGCGCCGCCCCGGCGCTCAGTCATAAGTTCCACCGCGAAGCACTTGCCGGGGCGGTCGACCCAGATACCGCCGTATCCGGCAGGATTATTGCTCCTGCCCAGGAGGGAGGGCAGTGTCGAGTTCCCGCAAACTCGACACAATCGATGGAACTCACAATTAGTTTGTTAGGGGTCCAATCAGTGGTCAGTGGTCAGTGGTCAGTGGTCAGTTGTCAGTAGGATACGTGAAACGCACTACCCACTACAGCTTGTGGTGCGTTTAACGCACCCTACAAAAATTCACAAACTCTGACAACTGACAACTGACAACTGACAACTGACAACTGCCAACTGACAACTGACAACTGACAACTGACAACTTCTTATTACGCGCTTCGGCGCCGGGGGTACTGCCGGAGCGCTTCGACGACTCGTTCCATGGCCATCACGCGGGAGCCCTTTACCAGGACCACGTCGCCGGGGAGGATCGCCTGGCCGATGTACGGCAGGGCCTCGGCGGCACTGCGGCAGGGCACGGCCCGGTTGGGCGGCAGCCCAGCGGCACGGGCCCCGTCGACTACGTCGCGAGCGAACTGCCCGCAAGCGATCACTATCTCCGCCCGGCACAACGTCACAATTTCGTTTCCCAACCGGCGGTGCAGTCGGACCGACTCGTCGCCCAACTCGGCCATGTCGCCGCAAACGACGATCCGCCGGCCCTGGGTGTCGAAATCCCGAAGAAGCTCTAATGCTGCGTGCATCGCCGTGGGGCTGGCGTTATATGTATCGTTGATGACAGTCGCGCCTCGGATGTCGATAACCTCGCATCGCATGGGCAGCGGATGGAAGTCGGCCAGCGCGGCGGCGATCTGTTGAAGATCGAAGCCCATGGTGCGGGCGACGGCCACGGCAGCCAGCGCGGCGCTCAGGTGGTGTCGACCCCAGACGGGCAGTCGGAAATCGCAACCTTGCACGCGGAAAGTCAACTTGCCGGCACCGGTGGAAACGTCCTCCGCCCGAACGTCGCACTCCGCACCGCAGCCCACCCAGGTGATCGGGACCTTGCATCCGGAGGCCGCGTGCCGCACCCAGGGATTGTCGACCAGGACGGCCCGGCCGCTTGTCGGCAGCGCGGCGAGTAGTTCGGTCTTCGATCGGGCGATCCCCCGCCGGGAACCGAAGCCTCCCAGGTGTGCGTCGCCGATATGTGTAATCACACCCACCTTCGGAGCACACAGCCCGGCCAGCGCGGCAATCTCACCCGGGCTGCTGGCACCCAACTCCAGCACTGCGTAGTCGTGCTCCGGCTCGATGGCCAACATGCTCAGCGGCACGCCGATGTGGTTGTTGTAGTTCCGTGGGCTGGCCGATCCGGCCAATCGCGGGCGGAGCACGGTGTCGATCATTTGCCGGGTAGTTGTTTTGCCCACGCTGCCGGTTACGGCGATCAGGGTTCCGCCAAAACGCCGCCGGTGCCAGGCGGCCCACTGCCAGAGCGCCCGTTGAGTGTCGTCGACCTTCAGCATCCAGCGGTCAGGCGGCACTTCGACCGGTCTGCGAACGATCGCGCCGGCGGCCCCTCGGTTGAACGCATCGTGGGCGAAATCGGTCCCGTCGTATCGTGGGCCGCGGATTGCCCAGAAGACGTCACCCGGCGCGATCTGCCGGCTGTCGGTCACAATGGGCCCCAAGGTCGTAACCGACAGGTCGGCCACCGTGCCGGCCGCCGGCTTCAGCTTGCCGCCAATCGCTTCGTGCAGGTTGTAGAGCGTTGGTTGTTTCATGAAGACATAGCTATCAGCTATCAGCTATCAGCTATCAGCTATTGGTTCGTCAGTTGCGAAGCCGCAAGCGGCCTCTGGTCTCGCCACTATCCACTACTCACTACACACGGCTGGTTCTCGTAGAGCCAGTTCTGTGCAACCTCGTAGTCGTCGAAGTGAAATCGTTGATTCCCGATGATTTGGTAGTCCTCGTGTCCTTTCCCTGCAATTAGCACGCAATCACCCGGCCGGGCTTCGTCCAGGGCCCAGCAGATTGCTTCGGCCCGATCGATCACGACGGCCGCCTCGCCGGGGAACTGGAAGCCTTCGAGTGTGTCGCAGATGATTGCCTGCGGGTCTTCGTTTCTCGGGTTGTCGGTGGTGATGACAGCCGTGTCGGCCCACACTTCGACAGCCCGGCCCATCAAGGGGCGTTTCGCCCGGTCGCGGTCGCCGCCGGCGCCGAAAACGCAGATCAGGCGTCCGTCGACCACCTTGCGCAGGGTCTGTAGACAGCCGGCCAGTGCGTCGGGAGTATGGGCGTAGTCGACGAACACGCCGAACGGCTGTCCGCACTCGATCCGCTGGAGCCGGCCGGGGATGTACTCGACCGCCTCCAACCCGCGAACGACCGTGGCCAAGTCGATCCCGTAGGCCAACCCAACCGCTGCCGCAATCAGGCAGTTGTAGACGTGATGGGTCCCGATCATCCGCGTGCGGACCGGCACGGTTTCGCTTCCCGCGCTTAGCAGGAAAGTCTGCTCGCTGGTGAACCGCTCGACAATGGTGGCCGTTATCTCGGCGGCCGAGCGGATGCCGACGGTGAGCACGGGTCCGTCGATATGCCGCAGATAGGCGGCCGAGGTCGGGTCGTCGGCGTTGATCACGGCGAGACCCTCGGCAGAGAGGTAGTCCAACAGCCTCGACTTCGTCAGCCGGTAATCCTGGATTGTGCGATGGTAATCGAGATGGTCTCGGCTGACGTTCGTCACGCAGGCAACATCCAACTCAATTCCGGCCAGCCGCGATTGGGCCAAGGCGTGGCTGGAAACCTCCATCACGGCGTGCGAGCAGTCGTTGGCGGCCGATCGGGCGAGCCAGGCGGCCAATTCGTCGGCCGGCGGAGTGGTTAGCGTGGCGTCGCGGCAATCGTCCCCGTCGAAGTAACCCAAAGTGCCCGATAGTGCCACTCGACGACCGGCCTTGGCCATCATTCGGGCGATCAGGCAACTGGTGGTAGTCTTGCCGTTGGTGCCGGTCACTCCGATCACCTTCAGCCGGCGGCTGGGGTTGCCGG